>JAPUJM010000243.1 GCA_027296205.1 Actinomycetota bacterium | reverse complement strand
CCATCTCCAAGTTTGCCCGGGTCGCCCTGGGATCGAACAATGTCGACGCCCGACTGGACGATGCCCTGGCGTCTCACTTCCTTTCTGCGTCGGTAGATCGCGCCACAATCGCCGACATCGACGACGCCGACACCATCGTCGTGTGGGCACCCGATCTCAAGGAAGAGCACCCAACTCTGTATCTGCGGGTGCGACGGGCAGCACAGGAGTTGGGGGCCACCCTGGTGGTCGTCCATCCGAGGGCGACAGGGCTCGACGACCGGGCCGGCCACAAGCTCACCTACCGACCCGGGGGTGGATACGAGTTGCTCGACGCGTTGGCGAATGGCGATCATCCCGAAGTCAGCCATGCCCTCGCCGTCGAGAAGGTGGTGGCGTTGGTCGGTGTCGCCAGTCATGCCGACGGGCCGCAGCTAGCCGAGTCGGTCGCTGCCCTTGTTCGGCAGAAGGCGGCTCACGCCAAGCTGATGCCACTGAACAGCAGGGCCAACACCTACGGCGCCCTTGACATGGGTCTCGCCCCCGATCTGTTGCCGGGAAGGGTCGGGCTCGACTCGATCGGATGCGCCAACCTGGCAGCGTCCTGGGGCGACATTCCTACCGCAATAGGCAGAGACACCCGTCAGATTCTCCAAGGACTCGACTCCGGAGAGGTCAGAGGCCTGGTGCTCGTCGGCGCCGACCCGATCAACGACTTGCCTGATGCGTCCATAGCGGTCGATGCTCTCGATGCCGCCGAGTACGTCATCGCCATCGATCTGTTTCTGAACGATTCGAACCGCAACGCAGACGTGGTGCTGCCGGCATCGGGTTTCTCGGAGAAAGAGGGAACCGTCACCAACGTCGAAGGACGGGTGCAGAAGGTCAACCAGATTCGGCCTGCTCCCGGACAGGCGCGCACCGATTGGGCCATTCTCGACGACATCGCGACCCGGATGGGGGTCTCGCTCGGTCTCGCTTCTGCGGAAACGATTTCGAAGGAGATAGCCACGGTTTCTCCGGCGTACGAGGATCTGACGTGGGACTCTCTCGAATGGGATCACCGTGACGGCATTGTCGTCCCCATTCATGGCGCTCAGGCGATAAACCACATACCGGTGGCCCTTCAGGGGTCGAGGGCTCCGAAGGCACAGTTGACTCTGCACGTCGCTCGGGTCATGTACGACCACGGAGTTCGACTGCAGCACTCTCCGTCGTTGCGCAGACTCGGCCCGGGCGCGGTTGCTCATCTCAACCCCGGTGACGCCCCGAGCATCGGAGCCCAGGACGGCCACACGATCAAGCTCGTGACCACCCGGGGCGAAGGCGAGTTCACCTGTGTCCTCGACGAAGGCACTCCGGCCGGGGTCGTCTACGTCCCGTTCAACCAGCAGGGTGCGCCGTCGCTAGGGGCGGATCCGGTGGTCCGGGTGACGACCTCATGAGTTGGCCTGAGTTTGGGATCATTGCCTTGAGGGTGGTGGTGACCTTTGTGCTCCTGCTTGTCGTCACGGTGATCAACGTTTGGGCGGAGAGGAAGATCGTTGCCGATATGCAGAGTCGCATCGGTCCCAGCCGGGCGGGACCGTGGGGGATTCTCCAGACGGTGGCGGACGGTCTCAAGCTGTTCTTCAAAGAGTCGGTGATTCCGCGAAAGGTCGAACTGGGCTTGTATCTGCTGGCCCCGTTCCTGGCGATCATCCCCGCGTTCTTGATCTTCATGATGGTGCCGTGGGGCAGGCCCTTCATGATCGGTGACTACGAGGTGACCCTTCAAGGAGCGGACCTCAACATCGGATTGCTGTTCATCCTGGCGATGTCGTCGATGGCCGTCTACGCGGTGGTTCTCGCGGGATGGTCCTCGGGCTCGAAATACCCCCTGCTCGGTGGGGTGCGAGCCACGGCTCAGGCCATCTCCTATGAGGCGGCAATGGGTCTTGCCATGGTCGCTGTTGTGGTCTTCACTGCCACCCAAGGCCTGGGCGGCACACTATCGATGGCCGAGATCGTGGAGCGCCAGACCGGAACCTGGGGAGACATTTCTCCCGTGCTGTCCTTCGTTCCCCGCTGGAATATCTTCCCTCAGATCGTCGCGTTCATCATCTTCATGATCGCCATAGTTGCCGAGACCAACCGGGCGCCATTCGATCTGGTCGAGGCGGAGCAGGAGCTGGTGGGTGGGTTCCACACCGAGTATTCCGGCATGCGCTTCGCCATGTTCTTCCTGGCCGAGTACGTCAACATCTTCTCGATGTCGGCCATAGCCGCCACGTTGTTCCTCGGTGGGTGGGCTGGTCCGACATTCGAGGGATTCCTCCCGGGGCTCATCTCCGGCCTTCTTCCCACGATCTACTTCCTCATCAAGACATATGCGATCGTCTTCGTCTTCTTCTGGCTCCGGGCAACGTTGCCACGGCTGCGCTATGACCAGCTCATGACTCTCGGCTGGAAGGGTTTGATCCCGGCAGCACTCGTCTGGCTGGTCATCTCCACGGTCGCGATCGGTTTCCGTCAATTCGGCGCTCCCTGGAGTTAGCGATGGGTGTGATCACAGAATTCCTCAAAGGGCTCAGAGTCACCGGCGGCACGATGCTCCGCACCATCACCGGCCAAGAACTGGTGACGACGGAGTACCCCAAGGAGATGCGTCAGAAGCCGCAGCGCTTTCACGGGCGTCATGTGCTCAACCGCTACCCCGACGGCATGGAGAAGTGCATCGGATGTGAGCTCTGCGCCGGAGTGTGCCCGGCCAAGTGCATCTTCGTGCGTGGGATGGACAACGATCCCGAGAACCCGGCCTCACCCGGCGAGCGATTCGGCTTCGTCTATGAGATCAACATGCTCCGCTGCATCTTCTGCGCGCTCTGCGTGGAGGCCTGTCCGACCGAGGCCATCACGATGACTCACCTCTTCGAGATGTCGACGACAAACCGCAAGGACGCGATCTACACCAGAGAGACCCTCCTCATGGACGAGAAAGGGGAAGTGCCTCATATGTTCCCCGACGACGAGCTGGCCGACATGGATGAGCTTGACGTCGCCGACGGCTGGGTACGAGCCACCGCCCCATCTGGCATGACCGCCTACCAGGGTGTGAAGATGTGGCAGGGGACCCCCGGCCCGGGGGACTGGGACCCCGAGCCCGAGCAGAGCGAGATCGACGCGCGGTCACCCACCGAGGGCGACGATGGCTGAGTCGATCCTTTTCGTCCTCATGGCGGTGGGCGCCCTTGTTGGCGCGGTGACGATCGTGGCCGCTCGCAACCCGGTCTATTCGGCGATGGGGCTCCTGGGGACTCTCTTCTCGATGGCGGTGCTCTACGTTCTGCAACTGGCTCATCTGGTCGCCGCCGTCCAGGTGATCGTCTATGCCGGAGCAGTCCTGACCCTCTTCCTTTTTGTGATCATGCTGATAGGTGTCGACAAGTCCGAGGACTGGGACGAGAAGCTGCCTTACCAACGGGCCCTGGTTGGAGGGCTTGGGGGTCTGATCGCTCTCTTCGCCGGGGCCCTGACCGTCTCCGACGACTTCGATTGGGTTCCGGCAGCGACGATCACGATCCCGGAGGCGACCAATGGGACCATTCAGGCGATCGCCGAGCTGCTGTTCACCGACTGGGTGCTTGCGTTCGAGGCGACTGCGCTGCTCCTGACCATTGCCGCGGCGGGAGCGATCGGTCTGGCCCACTACCGCAGGGGGCAGGAGTGATTGTCGCAGCCGGCTGGTACATGGCCTTGGCGGCAGCGCTCTTCTTCATCGGTGCCTTTGGCCTGGTGTTGCGGCGCAATGCCCTCGTGATGTTCATGTGCATCGAGCTCATGCTCAACGCAGTCAATCTGACACTGATCTCCGCTGGTCGAGCACTGAACGATCTGAATGGCCAGGTCGCGGTGTTCTTTGTCCTGGTGGTTGCGGCCGCAGAGGTCGTTGTCGGACTGGCGATCATCGTGGCCATATTCCGGAGAAGGGCGACCGCTTCTGTTGACGAGCTCTCCGAGTTGAGGGGCTAGGTGTGACCGAGGTCATCTGGATCATCATTGCGCTGCCTCTCCTGGGCGCGGTTTTCCTTCACTTCTTTGGTCGTCACATCAGAGAGCCCTGGAGTGGCTGGCTGGCATCGGGGGCGATCGCCTCCTCGTTCGTAGTTGCCCTCGTCGCCGCGATTCCGTTCTTTCAGGGAGGTGAGCACGGGTCCACCGTGCTGCTCTGGGAGTGGATGCCGGCGATCGGAGCCAGTCTCGAGATTCTCTGGGATCCCCTGGCGGCCTTCATGGCGATGATCGTCACCGGAGTCGGTGCCCTGATTCACGTGTTCGCCATCGGCTACATGCGTGGCGACGAGCGATTCTCCCGCTTCTTCACCTACCTCAATCTGTTTGCCGCTTCGATGCTGACCCTCGTCCTCGCCGGTAACTACGCCATGCTCTTCCTTGGATGGGAGTTGGTGGGTCTGTGCTCCTATCTGCTCATCGGCTTCTGGTTCGTGAGACCTTCGGCTGCGTCCGCGGCCAAGAAGGCCTTCATCGTCAACCGGATCGGTGACTTCGGTTTTCTGATCGCTCTGATGTTGATCTTCGCCGCTTTCGGCACACTCTCCTACGCCGGAGTCTTCGAGCGGGCCGGCGCCGAGCTGACCACAGGCATGGCAACGGCCATTGCTCTGCTCCTTTTTGCCGGCGCCGTGGGCAAGTCTGCTCAGATACCGCTATACGTGTGGCTACCGGATGCCATGGAAGGCCCCACTCCGGTCTCGGCTCTGATCCACGCGGCCACGATGGTGACCGCCGGTATCTACCTGATTGCCCGCTCCGCGGCCATCTTCGAGTTGTCTCCGACCGCGCAGACGATCGTGGCCACCGTTGGCGCCCTCACCGCGCTTTGGGCGGCGACCATCGCCGTCTCCCAACGCGACATCAAGAAGGTGTTGGCGTACTCGACCATCTCCCAACTCGGCTACATGGTTCTTGCCGTGGGGACCACCGCATACTTCGCCGGGCTCTTCCACCTGATGACTCATGCCTTCTTCAAGGCGCTCCTCTTCCTGGGCGCCGGGTCCGTCATCCACGCCTTGAGCGGCGTGCAGGACATGGGAAAGATGGGCGGGCTGTTCAAGAAGATGCGGGTCACCGGGATCACGATGGGGGTTGCCACGTTGGCCATTGCCGGCATCCCACCGCTCGGCGGTTTCTGGTCCAAGGACGAGATTCTGGCCTCCACCTTCGAGAGGGGCGGATGGTTTTCCGTCCTGTGGATAGTCGGGTTGGTGACCGCGCTGATAACCGGCTTCTACATGACGAGACTGTTCATGCTCGTCTTCCTCGGCAAGCCCCGATGGGAGGGGGGTGTTGACCCCCACGAGTCACCACGGGTGATGACCGTGCCCCTGATTGTCCTGGCCGTCCTGTCCGCTGTCGGTGGCCTGACCAACACCCCGATTCGTCTCACTCTGGAGAAATTCCTCGAGCCCAGTTTCGAGTTGGTAAGTGTCCAGCAGCCGCCCGAAAACGTGTGGGTCCTCGTGGTGGTTGCCCTTCTTTCCGTACTTGCCGGAGCCGCCGGGATCTTCGCGGCCTGGATCACCTACCGCCGTCCACCCGAAGATTGGCAGAGGCTCGAGGAGGGGCTGCAACCGATCTGGGGTATCTGGGAAGACGCCTATGGGGTCGATGACATCTACGGCCGGGTCCTCGTCTCGCCGGGTAAGAGGGTTGCGGATGCCACTGCCTTCGGATTCGACGTCCCGGTCATCGATGGCGCCGTAAACGGTGTTGCCCGGCTGGTGGCTGGTTTGGGGGCATGGGTGAGGCCTCTCCAGACGGGATACGTCCGCAACTACGGCGCTCTGCTTCTCGGCGGGGCCGTTGTCGTGGTCATCTGGCTCGTGGTGGCGGGCGTCTGATGTTGACCTGGCTCATCGCTCTGCCTGTCATTGCCGCGGCGATCGTCGCCCTGGTGCCGAGACGTCTCAAGGAGCTGCACTTGCCGTTGGGCGTCGCTCTCGCGGTGCTGCCACTGGCTCTCGCCGGATACGTCTTCTGGGTCTTCGAGCCCGTTGCCGGATATCAGTTCGTCTCGACAGCCGTCTGGTATGAGCCGTGGGGCATCAGCTGGAGTCTTGGCATCGACGGCATCTCGATGCCGATGGTGCTCCTCACGGCGATCCTGGTGCCGATCGCCCTGGCCGCTTCGACGTCGATCACCCGACGAACCAAGGAGTTTGTGGTGTACACCCTTCTCCTGGAGGCGGGCATGATCGGTGTGTTCCTGGCTCTCGACCTCTTTCTCTTCTTCGTCTTCTTCGAGGCGATTCTCATTCCGATGTACTTCATCATCGGTATCTGGGGGAGCGACCGGCGGATCTATGCGGCGATGAAGTTCTTCATCTTCACCGCCTTCGGCTCCGCCTTGTTGCTTGCCGGAATCATCGCTCTTGGCGTCACCTATGCCGACCAGTTCGGATCGGCCTCCTTCGCCCTTTCGGACCTGATGAACGTGCAGTTGTCAACGGGTGCCGAACGGTGGCTGTTTGCCGCGTTCGCCCTGGCCTTTGCGATCAAGGTTCCCCTTTTCCCGGTCCACACCTGGCTGCCAGACGCTCACACCGAGGCTCCTACCGCCGGGTCGGTCCTCCTGGCTGCCGTGCTGTTGAAGCTGGGCACGTACGGGCTGCTGCGATTCAATCTCTCCCTGTTCCCCGAGGCCTCTGTCGATGCGGCCTGGATCATGGGGGTACTCGCCGTGATCGGCATCATCTACGGCGCTGTCGTGGCCATCGTCCAGCCTGACCTGAAAAGGCTGGTCGCCTATTCATCGGTGAGCCATCTCGGGTTCATCGTCCTCGGGACGTTCGCCCTCACCTCGGGAAGTCTTCAGGGAGCCGTGATCCAGAACGTCAATCACGGACTCGTCACCGGGGCTCTCTTCCTTCTCGTGGGGATGATCTACGAGCGCCGGCACACCAAGCAGATTTCCGAGTTCGGCGGCTTGCAGAAGGTGATGCCCGTCTTTGCCGGGTTCTTCCTGTTCATGATCTTCGCCTCGATCGGCCTTCCCGGTCTCAACGGTTTCGTCGGCGAGTTCCTGATTCTCATCGGCAGCTATGCCACCCTTCCGGCCCTCACCATCGTCGCCGCCATTGGGGTTGTGCTGGCGGCGATCTACATGCTCTGGGCCTATGAGCGAGTGTTCACGGGGGTTGCCGACAAGGAGGAGAACAAAGTGCTTTCCGATCTCTCCATTCGGGAGATCTCGCTCCTCACTCCACTGGCCATCCTCATTCTCGTGATCGGTCTCTACCCGAACGTCCTCCTCGACAAGATCGCTCCATCAACCGAGGCCGCACTCGACCACATCGAAGAGCAAACCGAGTTCGTGATACCGGAGCCGGGAAGACTTGGCGATGTCCTGGTCGCTGGTGGTGATGAGGAGTGATCGAGATCACCACGCCCGACGTCAACTGGATCGCCATCCTTCCCGAGGTGGCGCTGGCGCTCGGAGCCGCTGGGGTTCTCCTGGTCGACGTTCAATGGAAGCCGGCCACACGCGTGCTGGGAGCCATCTCTGCAATCACCCTGTTAATCGCAATCTCCTTCACATTCCTGCAATGGGCTCGGGCGGGAGATGCTCTGGAGGTCGGCGAACTCGACCAACTGGTGGCCTTTTCCGGGATGGTCGTCATGGACGGATTCGCTGTGTTCGGTCGGTTGGTGTTGCTGGTGATGGCGGGGCTCGGGTTGCTCGCAGGGTGGAGGCTTGTCGAGAGCCTCGATCGCCGGGGCGCCGAGGCAATCGCCCTGGTCCTCCTGGCCACGACCGGATTCTCGATCATGGTCGCCTCCAACAACCTGGTGATGATGTTCCTCGGTCTCGAGATCGGCTCGATCTCGCTATACGTCCTTGCCGGATTGACCAGGGAGAAGACCAAGGCCGACGAGGCTGCGATGAAGTACTTCTTGCTCGGGTCCTTTGCGTCGGCAATCTTCGTATACGGAGTGGCTCTTCTGTACGCGGGGACCGGCGAACTGGAGATACTCGCGATACGACAGTTCTTCACGGCGGTCATCGTCACCAGACCGGCCGTGATCCTGATAGGGCTGGCTCTGATCATCGTCGGGCTCGGCTTCAAGGTGTCGGCAGCGCCGTTTCACAGTTGGGCTCCCGACGTGTATCAGGGCGCCCCAGCCGGTGTGGTCGGGTATATGGCGGCGATGGCCAAGATCGCCGGGTTCCTGGCGATAACCCGGATTCTGCTCAGAGGAGTTCCCCAACTCGACGACAGTTGGCTTCCATTGATCGCCGGGCTCTCGGCCCTCTCGATGCTCGTCGGCTCGATAATCGCTCTTGTCCAAAGTGATGTTCGCCGAATGTTGGCCTATTCGGGTGTCGCTCACGCCGGGTTCATCCTGACCGGGATCGTTGGGGGAGCCACCACAGGGATGCTCTTCTACGTGACCGTCTACGCGCTTCAGCTGATCGGGGCGTTCGCGGTGGTCGCGGTTGTGAGCGGCCCCAGTAGCTCTGGCTCTCCAATCGACGAGTACCGGGGACTGGCCCGCAGGAGCCCTGCTCTCGGGGCGGCGTTTGCCGTGCTTTTGCTGGGCATGGCCGGTCTGCCGCTCACTTCGGGGTTCGTGGCCAAGTTCGGTGTTTTCAGCGAGGCGTGGGCGAATGGTTACGGGTGGTTGGTGATAGTCGCGCTTCTGGCCTCGGTCATCGCCTTCGCCTTCTATCTGCGTGTCATCGTCGCGATGTACATGGACGAGACGGAGGAAGGGAAGGTTGTGGTCTCGTTGACCGCCCGCTGGGTGCTCACCCTCGCCGTGGTCGGAACAGTTCTGGCCGGTATCCTGCCGGCGCCACTCATTGACCTGGCGGCTGATGCCTTCCCGCTCTAGCACCACCGGGCGTCTCCTCCTCGGCTTGGCCGCGGGGGTCATCCTCGTCGGAGCAGCCGCCCCGGCTCTCGCCGCCGAGACCGCGAACTCTGAGTTCGTCATCATTCGACCCGACGACCTTCTCGAGGGCGATCTCTACGCGGGGGCGATCAAGGTGTCGATCGAGGGCAAGATCGATGGGGACTTGATCGCCGTTGCCGCGGACGAGGTGGTCATAGATGGGACGGTCACCGGCTCGGTGACAGCGGTGGCGCCAACGGTGACGATCAACGGGTCGGTCGGTGGAGCACTCCGGGTGATTGCGCGATCGCTTGTCGTGAACGGGACCGTCGGCCGAGACGTCGTGGTGACAGCCGTGGATGTCCGGCTCGCAGCAGGCTCTTCAGTTGACGGTGACGTGTTGGCATGGGTGCTCAACATGGAGGCACTCGGTCACATCGGACGGGATCTGGAGGGCAGCCAGCGAACTCTCGCCATCGCCGGTTCGGTCGAGAGTGATGTCGACGTCTCTGTCGGGCAGCTAACCGTTGTCGACGAGCTGACGGTGTCAGGAGATCTCGGGTACCGGTCCGATTCCGCGGCGGAGGGCCTGGAGATGGCAAGCGTGGGCGGGATCGTGGTGCACAAAACACCGCTGCCACCCAATATCAGAGTCAGGGCGCTCGCTCTGTTCGGTCGGTTTTTGGTGGTTCTCTTGCTGACGATTGCCGCTCTCGGCACAGCATGGGGATGGCCCTCCCGGACTGGCGCGGCCATTGAAAAAGTGAAAGTGTCGCCGCTGAGAGCGTGGTTCTTCGGAGCTGTGGTCATGGCATCGCCTTTGTTCCTGGTGGCGATCGGAGCGCTGCTGTTCACTCTCGCTCCACCCTCGGCGAGCTTTCCGTTGCTCATCATTCTCGGACCCCTGGTCCTGGCGGCTTTCGGATTGGTTCTGGCAACCTCGCTGGTGGCAGGCATCCCCACAGTCGGCCGGGTGGGCGGAGTGCTGTTCAGGAAGCTCGAGATCTACGGGGCGATTCTCGTCGGGTCTGCGGTGGTTGGCATCCTCTGGATGCTGCCGGTCGTAGGATGGCTGATCCCGCTGATCGTGTTGCCACTGGGGCTGGGTGGGTGGTATCTCAGCCGGCAAGCCGAGCCCGAAATGCCTGACCAGGCCTGATCGGAACCGACCTCCATTTGTCTCGCCAGGTCTACAGCTTTTCGATCGCCCGCTGAACGTTCGTCACCATGACGTCCTTCTTCACCAGACCCGACTGTCGCCACCTCTGGTGCAGACCATTGCCTTGCGGGGTCAGGAGGACGAAGGTCGGGGTGGATCGCACCTTGAACTTGGAGAAGAGGTCGGGCACCTTGTCGAGGTTGGCCTTGACCACGATGGCCTCTTCCTGGAACTCGTCGGCCACCTCGTTGACGATGCCGTCCATGATCTGGCAGGGCTGACAGCCGTATTTCATGAAGTCGACCAGAACCGGCTTTCCCTCGGTGAGCATTTGCTCGAACTCGGTGGACGAGCTCAGTTGTGCTGCCTTGTGGCGCTTCTTGAAGATTCCCATATCTGTATTGTCGCCTGTCCCTGTAGAGAACCCCGAATCGATTGTCGGTCTTCCGGCTTATCCTTTGGTGCAATGACAGAGATAACTGATCAGTTTGAGCGTCGTCTCAGAGATCTTCGGATCTCGGTCACTGACCGCTGCAACTTTCGGTGCACCTATTGCATGCCAAAAGAGGTGTTTGGACCGGATCACGAGTTTCTGCCCCGGGACCAGTTGCTTACCTTTGAGGAGATCACCTCGTTGGTCCGCACCTTTGTCTCCCGCGGCGTCAACAAGGTTCGGATAACCGGCGGTGAGCCGTTGTTACGCAGGCAGATCGAGAAGCTGGTGGCTGCCATCTCAGCAGTCGGCGGAGTCGAGGATCTGACCCTTACCACCAACGCCTCTCTGCTGGCGCGAAAGGCGGCAGGTCTGGCGGAGGCCGGGCTCGACCGGGTGACGGTGAGCCTTGACGCGATGGACGACCCCACCTTCCAGAGAATGAACGACGTGGGCTTCCCCGTTGCCACTGTTCTCGAGGCCATCGACGTCGCGGCCGAAGTCGGGCTCGGGCCGGTGAAGGTCAACTGCGTCGTCCAGAAGGATGTCAACGAGCACTCGGTCATCGACATGGCCGAATACTTCAGGGGGACGGGTCATATTGTCAGGTTCATCGAGTTCATGGACGTCGGAAACACCAACGGGTGGCGTCTCGACGACGTGGTCCCGGCATCAGAGATCATCGAGACGATCAATTCGGCTCATCCCGTCGAGCCGGTTCCGGCCAACTACCCCGGTGAAGTCGCCAGCCGGTTCCGCTATCGCGACGGCGAGGGCGAGGTGGGGGTGATCGCATCGGTCACCAAGCCCTTCTGCGGAGCGTGCACCAGAGCGCGGGTGTCGGCGGAGGGCATGCTGTACACGTGTCTCTTTGCATCGTCGGGCACCAGTCTCCGCGACGCTCTCCGCTCGGGGGTCAACGTCGGTGAGGTCATCGACGAGATCTGGGCAAAGCGCGACGACCGCTACTCCGAGATCCGCTCCTCGCAGACATCCCGCATCGGCACACCGGTCGAAATGTCCTACATCGGCGGCTAGACCCGAACCTCAGGTGGTACGGCCCGTATCCGGGCCAAACGACCTCAGGTTCGCTGATGGCGACCGATTCGCCGACGGCCGGCGGCAACGCGATAGCCGGCCCAGATCAGGGTGACGGCGATGAGAAGGGAGAGGGCGAATCCACTCTCATCGCCAAGAGCCAGCCGGGTGCCGCCCCACGCCGCCGCCAGTGTCCCGGCCAGGATCAGCGCGTTCCCCCAGACGATGCTCCGGTCCTTCTTCCAAAAGCGAACGAGACTGACCAGAGCGAGAACACTCAGGATCGTCACTCCCACAGCTCCGCCAATCAAGGCGAACAGTCGGGGCCCGAATCCGGACTCGAACATGTCGCGTGCGTGGGGGATGCCGTCGACCGGCAGAGGTTGCTGGAAGGGCACGGTCAGGGTGAGGGTCGTGGCGAAGGCGGTGAACGCCCCAAGAGCAACAGTCATCGCATGACCCGAGCGCTTCCCGACTACCAGGAACATCGAGCCGAGAGCGAGAAATGGGATGTTGAGAACCGCGCCAAACAGGAAGAAGGTGCGGTAGACGGGCCCTGTCCATGCGAATGTGACACCGATGAACAGTGCCCATGTGGCGACAGCAAACATGGTCATGCCTGTGCCGTATGCCGCTATGTGCGGTCTTGGGCGCCGGCGATAGTCGCTCCAGAGGTCAAACGCGAAAAGACTTGAGGCGATGGCCGCTACGACCGAAAGGACCGACTCCATTGGCTTCGACCTTAGGTGCGGCCCGGATAGACCCTGGCGCGGATCGCCCTTACCCGGACGCGGTCTCCAGACTGGTAGTTGGGTCTTGGGCCGATTCGGGACCGGATTCTGCTACCCCCGTGCAGGGCAACCGTCACCAATTGGTCGTGACCGAAGAAATCTGTCCGGGCAACGACAGCGTTTGGAGTCTCTCCAACCGACAGCTGAACATCTTCGGGTCGCACCACCACGACGACCGGGCCTTTGAGGTCGGTCTTGAATCGGCCGACGGCCGTCTCGGCATAGCCGCGGTGACCGGTTGTGGTGAGAATGTCGGCGTCGCCGAGAAAGTCGGCGATCCACGGATCGGAAGGCTTCGTGTAGAGCTCGGCAGGCGAATCGACCTGAACGACACGCCCCTTGTACATCACTGCGACCAGGTCAGACGTGGCCAGCGCCTCTTCCTGATCGTGAGTGACCAGCACGGCGGTGGTGCGTGTCTCCGTGAGGATCAGGCGTAACTCGCGCCGCACCCTGTCCCGCAGATTGGCGTCGAGGTTGGAGAAGGGCTCGTCGAGCAGGATGACATCGGGCTCGGGGGCCAATGCCCTGGCGAGGGCGACTCGTTGCTGCTGGCCTCCGGAAAGTTCGTTGGGCATTCGATCACCGAGTCCCGTGAGACCGACCAGCTCCAGGACCTCGCCAACCCTGGCCTCTCCCTTGCTTCGGTTCAGGCCGTACGCGACGTTCCCCGCAACAGTCTTGTGCGGAAAGAGGGCGTAGTCCTGAAAGACCATTCCAACGCGACGGCGCTCGGGATCGACATGACGGTTGGCGCCGGCGACGAGTTGGTCGTTGATGTGGATTTCGCCGCTCTGGATGTGCTCGAAACCGGCGATGGCCCTTAGAGCGGTCGTTTTTCCCGATCCGCTGGGGCCGAGAATCGCAAGGAACTCACCCTCAGTTACGGCGAGGCTCATGCCGAGGAGGGCCGGCGAGGTGGCGCCAGGGTAGGTGACCGTGACGTCGCGGAGTTCGACGAGGTCGTTTGTTGGGGGGGTGGGCGTGTCTTGAGTCATTGCGATGTTTGGCCAGGGTTATGGGGTCAGCTTACCGGTACTGGGTAATTCGGTTCCTGCGCCAGTGCCCGTGTTGTTTGGGCGGCCTGAGCCGTTGGATCCCATTGAGGTATCGCGGAGTAGGAGGAAGGCT
>JAPUJM010000242.1 GCA_027296205.1 Actinomycetota bacterium | reverse complement strand
TGTCGGGCTGTTGGTATTGGCAGCCTGCGGTACAGGGGACACAGTAGAACCCGGCCCGATCACCTCCTTTGAGGACATCGCAGGGACCTACCAGTTCCTAGGGCCCGGTGGACCGTTCTTTTTCCATTTCTTTGAGGATGGGACCTACCACGGCTCGTCGAACCCAGACTTGGTCGAGGATCGCCCAAGTGAGATAACTGAGACCAGGTTTGAGAGTACGAAGATGTTTCTGAACGCAATCAAGGGGGGCGAATGCGACGACAACCCCGACGCCATCTATGAGATTCACCTGCTGGAGAACGGCAACCTGCAGTTTGTCACCATCGAGGATACGTGCGCATTTCGTTCGAGCGCCTTGAACAACACAGAATTTGCGCCCGTTCCGTAGCCTTCGTGCACAGTCGTGGTGTCACGAAGAGGAACAGATTTCCAGTGACCCTCCGAAGACCCCGATCTGACGAGGAAGCCTCGCACATAACCGGCAATATGGGCGGCCCACTGCCGGTCCCAGGTAGCGCATATGTGCCGATATGGGTGGGTCTATACGATTGTTCTGTGGACGAATCGGATCTGAGAAGCAACCCTGAAGCGTTCCCAAACCCTGAGCCACCACGCATCGATCGTTACTCGGTCAACAGTACGAGCTTGTATGCAGAGGTTCGCGGTAAAGGCCCGGCGGTGCTCCTGATCGGCGCCAGCGACGAAGATGCCGAGGTCTACCGTCAGCCGCCCATAACGGATTGGTATAGTCGAATTGCTCGTCCTGCGAGCCATCGTTGGCCGCCGCGGCGAGATCCATGGCGATCCACATCTAGCGGAGAAGAGGGAACGTCGATGCGGCTACTGGCAAGAGCCCTGTTCGCGATCTACAGGAACATCCTCGCACTCTTCATCTACCTCGGCTTCACGAGACAGAAGGTCCACGACCTGGAGCTGCCGGTCGACGAGAAGATTGGGCTGATCCCGTACAAGTCGAAAAAGCCGGTAGCGGACATCCCCAAACTTTACGACGTCAAGCGGTTCCCGAAAGCGGATCGAGCCAGGATGAGATCGCGGCGCATCAGGCTGACGAGGCCCCTCATCGGTGTGCTCTCCCGGCTCAAGATGAGGAGCATCCCTTCCATCCCATCCGAGCACAGCAGGATGATCCGAAAGATCTACCCCAAATTGTTCACGCGAGCCTGGCCGCACCCGCCGGTCGTTCCGCCGGAGGTGGCGAGCTCGACAGATCTCCTGGCCGACCTGGCGGTGGCCGGACCGTTCGCCGACTACGTGAAGCGTATCTCCGAGGACGAGGTGAGCCGCGTCAACGCCATCTCACCCGGCCACGTCGACGGCGACGCGTTCACGATCGACCTGGAGGAGCTCGGCCGCCATGCCGTCAAGGACGGCGTGCTCCCCATCGGATGCACGGTGATCTTCCGTTACGACGAGGACGGCAACCGGCTGGCGACGCAGTCGGTCGTCTACCGAGACGCCGTGGTGACACGGACCGATGATTCCTGGGCGCAGGTCGAGAAGGTGGCCTTGTGCAGCCTGTCGACGCATCTCACGATCATCAAGCACAACGTCTATATCCACCTGATGTACCTGACGGTGCACACCGCGGTGACGATCGACACGCTGCACCCCGAGCACCCCATTCGGCGGTTGATCCACCACTGCTTCCAGACCGCCCTGATCGGAAACTACGAGGTGAGCCAGTTTCAGATCCGCGGGCAGAGGTCGTACTGCTGCACGCTGTTCAGCTACGACTACGACCGGATGATCGAGGTCATCAACGCTTACCTCGACGTTTTCGACATACGGACTATGGACCCGATCCGGCACGCCCGGCTGCGAGGCGTCGACCATCCTGAGTTCCCCTACCCGTTCCTCGCCAATGTCGCTTCACTATGGGACATCATCTGGAGCTATGTCAGCGAGTACGTCGATCACTACTACGTAGGCGATTACGACGCCGCCAAGGATCTGGAGCTGGCGGCCTGGTATCAAGCTTTGCACCAGCGGATACCGGGTGGGATCGAGCACTACGCCGGACCGCTCAAGAAGGACGCCGTCAAGAAGCTGTGCGCGACCTTGATCTACACGAGCACCGTCACCCACGACAACGTGAACAACATAATTTGGAACTACACGACCCTCCATCAGTACATCCCGACCGTCGTGCCGGAGGACGGCTCTCTGCCCCGTGCCGACCTCGCGTTTGACTTCTTGAGCACGATCATCGGCACATGGAAGCCCTTCAACATGCTTCTCGACGGCATCTCCTCGGTCGCTCTCGACGCCGAGGGGAAGCGCATCATGGACGGGTTCGTCGATGCCATGAAGGTACGGCAGGCGGACATGGATGCCGAGCCATTCACCTACCACACGATCTACCCCAAGAAACTGAACTTCTCGATCAGCAACTAGAGCTGGCCGGTGCCTCCACCGCCAGACCAGCGCCCCGCTAGGTTCTAAGCAATGCCCGCTATTGCTCCGGTCGTGAATCACTCGCTCCTCGAGAGGGTCGCCAACACACTCGATCCGAATCGCCGTGGTATCCCAGAGGACGCGGCCGTTGCATCAAGTCTCGATCTTGCCGTGTTCGTTGCAGCGATGGTTTGCGGTGGGACGACGCTTCGACTCGATCCGACGGTGCCCGTCGAGACCCGTGCGTCGCTCAAATCGGCGCTCAAGGGTCTAGACGTCGAAGTGAATTGGGACCGCGCTCCAGACGCTCGGCTGATCGCTAGCGACGCGATGACCGCGGCAACCTTCATGAGGGGTAACGGCGGAAACCTCCGCCGTCCCAGGCTGCTTCGGGTGGATCGACAGTCGGGTCCGGCGGGTCGACGACGATCGGGTGATGCAGTGGTTCTCTCCCCGTCGAAGCGGTGGGTTGTGGTCGGCGGTCAATAAGGAAAGGGTCGCTCGGCTGATTGCCTCCGGACACATG
>JAPUJM010000241.1 GCA_027296205.1 Actinomycetota bacterium | reverse complement strand
GGTGGTCGCGGCGATCTACATAGTCCCTCAGGTGGTGCTCCACATCGGCCTCGCTCTCATCGCCAGTGAGGGATTCCTCCCCTATATGGGGCAAACACTTGATGTCTTGTGGAAGGTTCCGATGGTGACGCTGGCGTTTGTGGCGCTCAACGGCGCCATCGTCTTCATTCTTTCGGCTCTGATAAACAGAACCGGAATCGCAGCCGCAGCCTTCTTCGGACTGCTGATCGCCGGAGGACCCATAGCAGCCAGAGTGGCTGAGGCCCCTTTCCAGGGAGCGCGCTGGGCATCGCTTTTGGCTTTTGACCAACACCCACGAATCATCCGCGATGCCCTGTTCGAGGACACCATCGATTACCCGGCCGAAGTGGCAGGTTTCGGAGTCTGGACGTCGGTCGTGGTGGTCGTGGTGGTCGTAGTGGCGGCAGTCGTCATAGTTCGCCGGCGATATCGGAAGCTGGCATGACCGACACCGTCATCGTCACCGAGCTTTCGAAATGGTTTGGGCCCAAGGTCGCCGTGAGCGAGGTATCCATTGGGTTCGGGCCCGGCGTCACCGGGCTTCTTGGGCCCAACGGAGCGGGAAAAACGACTCTGCTCAGGGTGGTAGCCGGTTTGCAGCGCCCATCACAGGGCGAGGTGACTGTCCTCGGTGTGAACCCGAGAACCGACTCGACCGTCTACCAGAGGATGTCCCTGGTTCCCGAGGACGAGGCCATCTATGAGCGTTTGACCGGGCGCGAGTTTGTCGAGCTGGCGGCTCGTCTGACCCGGATCGACGACCCCACGGGTCGGGCCGAGGCAGCGCTGGGGACAGTCGAGCTTCTCGACAGTGCTCACAGGAAACTTGGTGGGTTCTCGAAGGGAATGCGTCAACGGGCCAAGGTTGCCGCTGCCCTCGTGACCGACCCTGAGGTGTTGCTGCTCGATGAGCCCCTGAACGGCACCGACCCGGTGCAGAGGGCGCAGCTCATCGAGCTCTTCCAGGACCTTGGGTCGGCCGGACGTACCGTCATCGTCTCCTCGCACGTACTCGTGGAGGTGGAGCGGATGGCGGAGCGAGTCGTGGCGATGGTGGATGGCAGGCTGGCTGCCGTCGGAAGTGTGCCGACGATTCGGGCCGCCATGACCGACATACCCCGGCAGGTGTTCATTGAGTGCTCCGAGCCGAGGATCCTGGCGTCGGCACTGATTGGAACCGAGGGGGTGGTGGGTGTCCACGTCGAAGACGGCCAACTTCGGATCGAAGCTTCCGATGCTGGAGGTTTGGCTCGTCTATTGCCCCAGATCGCTCTCGACTCGGGCATCACCATCTCGAAGGTCGAGCCTCTCGACGAGTCGTTGGAATCAGTCTTTCGATATCTGGTCGAAGGGCGCCGATGACCCTCGCCCGTCACCTGTATCGCCGGTTGATGCGGAAGTGGAGGGTCATCGGTCTCATAGCTCTCGCCTCGGTCCCGGGGTTCGTGTATTGGCTTGCCGCATTCGATGCCCACGAGGGCCAACTGGCCGGTCTGTATTCCGACATCATCGCCATCGCCGGTTACTCATTCGCGATTGCGGCACTGATACTCACCGTGGCGACCTTGCGGGAGGAGCGGGACGCCGGAACCCTCCCCTACATTTATATGAGGCCGATGTCTCGCATGTCGCTGGCCATCTCCTCGATGCTGGCAGCGATCGCCGCCGTAATGACCATCGCCCTCGGTGGATGGCTGACCACTGCCCTGGCCACCGTGGCGGTCGGAGCCGACATCTCGATCGCCTTGCCCGGACTCGCACTATTCGTTGCTGCCGGCATCGGCTACGCGGCTGTCTTCGTGCCCCTCGGCTATCTCGTGCCCAGGTCGCTTCTCGTCGGCCTTGGCTACATCATCGTCATCGAGACGATTCTCGCCTTCGCTGTGCCGGGGCTTGCCCAGTTCTCGATCTGGAGGATTGCCCTATCGATCTACGCCGACTTGGCTCCCGTCTTCGGCGCTGAGGCCGCCGAAGCTCTCGGTCCGGTGGACGCTGGAGTCGGCGGAGGCGTGGCCAAGATCGCCGGGACATTGTTAGCCGGCCTTTTGGCGCTTACCTGGGCTCTCCGCAAGCGCGACGCACTCTAGGAACTGCTCCTCGCCCGGTTCAGACGACCTTCTCGAATTTCATGAAGCCGCCGGCGGCCCACGTGGGTGGTGGCTGGTCATAGAGCTCGGTCGCATCCGAGTAGCCGATATCGAGCAATGTGCCTTCCAGCGGACCCCTCAAGTAGCGAAAGAGCTGGGCGACGTCACGGTCGTCGCTCTTGGCGATGACGCAATGTTGGTTGTATCCCCAATAGTCGCCGGCCTCAATCAGCCTTATCCCGACTTCGATGCTGCTGCCGGCGGCACGCAGGCCGTCCGGTTCGGCGTCGAGGGCTTCCTCTGGATGAGTGCCGTACCCGATCCCATGGTGAAACTGGTCCCCAGTGGTCACGATCACCGCGTTTTCGGCGATCCGGGCGACCTCGTCGAAGTTGGGAAGGTCGCCGGGTTTGCCGCCGGCAAGGTAGGGGTACCGCTCGACGAGTCTGCGGTCGGTGAGGCCACGACGTTTGGTCTCGGCGACCCAGAAGTGACGCAGACTTCGCATGGCGTGGTCACCTCGCCACTCGTCTCGGAAGTCGAGACCGGGACCCTGGATACCCCATGTGGCATGGTCGGACGGGGAGCCTCCGTCCGCGACAGCTCTGCGTGCGATCTCCATCTCCTCAGAAAACGCGTGCAGCACGCTGATGGCGAGAACCGTGTCGGCGTCGGTGTCGAGACATGCGTTGACTGCAGCGGCGACATGTGATCCGCAGTCGGCGATGTTTACATGGGCGAAGCCAATGACACCGCCGTTTGTCAGGGTCCCACTCAGGCCCCAGCCGTGGGCCTCATCGAGTATCCGATACGTTCTCGAGTCGCCGAGTTCGTCATGCTCGCGCTGGTACAGGTCGTTGATGCGCTTCTGGAGCGCGGCGCGATCGAGGTCCATGCGCTCAGCTTACGGAGACGTGAATCGGTTCTCCGACGTCACTTATCGGCGGGCTAACACCGCGATTGAGGGTCGCTATCTCGCTGAGGCCGAGTCCACAACACCGGGAACAGAGGGTGATCCAGCGGGGCGCCGGCAGGGAGTTCATCCTCCAGTCCGGGAAACGGAGGCGAGGTGGTCCAACTGCGTGGGGCGTGGACCATGTCGTCACCCAAAAAGCGGATAGACAGCACCCTTCGGGCTCGCTCCCCCGTCCCACGCGCAGCATGGAGCGTGAGCATGTGGAAACACACTGCGTCGCCTGGTTCAAGCGCCCAACCGACTACTGGGTAGGTCTCGGGGTCGGCCGACAGGTCGGGTAGCTCGGCTAACGATCCTTCTTCGAACCACTTGGCCTGTTCATCGAGAAACGACCGAGGCATGTACCAGGGGCCGAGATGGGAACCCGCGATGAGTTCGAGGGTCGAGTCTCGCTCGACCGCATCAACGGGGATCCACATGCTGACGTTCTGATGACCTTCCACGTTGTAATAGGGAAGGTCCTGATGCCACGGTGTCCGCTGGGAGGTGCCTGGTTCCCGGACCAAGACGTGGTCGTGATACAACCGCACGAAATCCGATCCCATCAGCTCGGCTGCGATCGCGGCCGCCGAAGTCGAGCGGATGAACCCCTCCAACTCTGGTATCCGCTGCCATGACCGAAAATCCTCAACGAACGCCCCGTCATCGTCTCGACTGGCCCGTTGCGCCAGAGGCGATAGCGAAGCCATGTTGGCGTCGATGGCGGCACGGGCCAGGTCCATCTCGTCGGCAGAGAATGCCCCCCGCACGCACACGGCCCCGTCCCGCTCATAGTCACCTTCCACTCTCACGACTTTCCCTTCCTCGTTTCAGTTGAGGGCGATCCGGTAAAGCGGCCAATCACCGTCGAACCCTTTTAGCTTGTGGGAACCGACAGATTCGAAGTTGTGGTGTGACCCGATCAGCATGTCCTTTATCGTTGCAGTGGCGTAGATGTCGTCCTCGGATGCTGTCTGTTCGACTCGAGCGGCAAGATTCACCACAGCACCGGCGATGTCGTCGCCTCGGACTTCCACTTCGCCTGCATGGATACCTGCGCGGATCGGGATGCTGGCGTCGGCGAGTTCGTCACGCAGTTGCACAACCGCGTCTACGGCCTGTGACGGCGTGTTGAACGTGGCGAGAAACCCATCTCCAGTGTTTTTGATGACTGAGCCGGCGTGGCGGGTGACAACACGTCTCGAAATGCGATCATGTGTGTCCAAACGTCGATGCCACTCGTCGTCGCCTGACGCCAACGAAGCGCTGGTGGATCCGACGATGTCAGTGAAGACGATCACGGCGAACCGACGGTCGACCGGGGCGTCGACATCCGAGTCGGTGATGAACCTGATTTGGGCATCGACGATGTCACGCCAGTTGTCGGCAAGCCAAAACATGTGATCGTCCCCTTCAAACTCGACAAGCGTCGAATGGGGTATCAGTTCCGCCAGAAGCCGGGCGTACCCGACGTGGAGAAGACGGTTTCCACGGGTGTGGGTCACCAGTGTTGGAGCTCGGACCAGAGGCGCGATATCGACGACATCGAAATCGACGAAGCTCTTGATCTGGCGCTCATATACATCGCGGGTGCCGACCAAGGCCTGGAACTTCGGCACCAACCGGAGGTCGTCCGGAGACTTTGCCGCGCTGGGCGAGAAGTGGGTAAACGACTCGTCAACCTCGATACCTACCATGTCGAAGGTTTGGAGGGCGGCCTCGGCTGATCCCGACGGATCGGGCTGCCCTGCTCCTGGGTTGAGCTCCTCAGCCCGTGACTTGGCGGATAGGCCGACACGAGCGTTGGCCAGAGTCAGACGATCTACGCGCTCCGGGTAGTGGGCGGCGAAGCTGATAGCGACCTGAGCTCCATAGGCGAAGCCGAGGAGATTCGCCTATGCTCGACCCCTACGTTGTCGATCACCGCTTTGACATCAAGAGCCCGATCTTCAAGGGACGGTGGCTCTTTGAAACCATCCGACATGCCGTTACCTCGGTGGTCGAACATGAGAATCCGGAGGTTGGCCGCCATCCGCTCGTAGAGGCGCCGTAAGGGCTCGAACTCCCAATACCCTTCGAGGTGCCCCAAAATCGTCGGGACAAAGACAGTCGGCGGACCACTACCGAAGTCTTGATATGCGATACGAACATCATCGTCCGTGATCACATAGCGAACCTCGGGAAACTCCATAACAACCAACATACCTCCCGTCATCACGCATCACCGCCCTACAGCTAACGGGGATCCAGGGGTTTCTACTGGCTTATTCGACCAGGAGAGTCGACAGCACGACGAGAGGCATTGCCATCTAATACTCGTCGTCTGCTCGCCGCTGCTTCGATGGCTGGACCCGAGGCGGCTCGCCCGGCATCTTGGGGTAATGGGGAGGCCAGGGAGCGTCTCCGATGCCGTTCTCCTCGTCACGAATCACCCACTCCATCAGGGTGTCTATCTGTCCGTATGAATCATCGATGCCGGCGGTGAGGTCGCCGACGGATTCCCAACGAGCCGCAAACCCACCAAGCGGGAAGTCCTCGATGGCGACACTGTCCAACTCGTCCCAGGTGATCGGAGTCGATACGTAGCCGGTGGGCCGCACCCCGTACGCCGACGAAACCGTCTTGTCGCGGGCGTTCTGGTTGTAGTCCACAAAGACACCCTTCCTCTCCTCCTTCCACCACCTGGTGGTGACCAGGTCTTCCATGCGTCGCTCCAACTCACGGGCAAAAGCAAGCACCGCCCTCCTCGTCTGGAAGAAATCCCAGATCGGCTCGATGCGCATATACACGTGCACTCCACGACTTCCCGAGGTCTTCGGCCAGCCGACAAGCCCCACCTCGTCGAGAAGCTCCTTGGCCCCGGCGGCAGCCTGCTTGACCTGATCGAAGGTGATCCCCGGCGTGGGGTCGAAGTCGAGTCGAAGCTCATCGGGGTGGTCGATGTCCTCTGCTCTGACGGGCCATGGGTGAAAATCGAGACAACCGAGTTGGGCCAGGCGGACTATGTCGGCTTCGGTGCGGGGCACGTTCATCCGCCCCGGTCGCTGTGAGGGAAATCTGATATCGACGGTCTCGAACGGTGTGTTCTTCGACGCACGCTTGTGATAGATCGGATCGACCGTCACATCCTTCATATACCGCTTGAGCATCGTCGGCCGACCGCTGATCCCCCGGACGGCCCCTTCGGCCACGCGGACGAAGTGCTCGACGACATCGAGCTTCGTCCACCCCTGCACCGGGAACACAACTCTCCCCGGGCTGCTGATCCGCACCTCCTCGCCATCGACGATGACAGTGGTGTGGTCAGACATGGGAACCTAAGGTTGTGCTGGTCATGAAGGGTCTGTGAACCTTAGGCAACCGGAAGGAGGTCCCTCAGAGTGGACCTCGTCGAGAAGATCCACGATTCGATAATCGGCAAGGACACCGCCGTGGAGACTCCCTTTGGTCTGCGGCGGGTCACCTACGCCGACTACACGGCGTCGGGCAGGTCTCTCTCCTTCATCGAGGACTACATCCGGACCCAAGTGCTCCCCATGTACGCCAACACTCACACCGAGACCTCCGGCACCGGACTGCAGACGACACGATTCCGCGAGGACGCTCGTGACATCATCAAGAGCTGCATCGGCGCCTACATCACCGAGCACGCGGTGTTCTTCGCGGGGAACTGGGCCACCGGTGCCGTTGTTCG
>JAPUJM010000240.1 GCA_027296205.1 Actinomycetota bacterium | reverse complement strand
ATGCCGCCATGGCGCGGGCAACATGCTCGGTTCCGTTGCGGAAGCGCTCCCACTCGAATACACCCATCGGCCCATTCCAGAAAACGCTTGCAGAGGAGTCGATCAGCTCCCAGAACCCGGCGCCTGTCTCCGGGCCGATGTCGAGACCGACCGATCGCTCCGGGATCTCCGAGACCGCCACCACGTGTCTCTCCGCATCTTCCGAGAGCCGACTCCCCGTCGCGATGTCAACGGGGAGGATGATCTTGCCCCCGTGATGTCCTTCCAGGACGCCTCTCACAGCTTCCACCATGTCGTCCTGCACCAGCGACTCTCCGACCTCGATCCCCCTGGCCACGAGGAACGTGAAGCACATGGCCCCACCTATCAGCATCCGGTCCACCGAGGGAAGCAGGTTTTCTATGACGGCCAGCTTGTCGGAGACCTTGGCTCCACCCAACACCACCGTGTAGGGACGATCCGGATCGCCGACGAAACGGCCGAGGGCCTTCAACTCGGCATCGAGAAGAGGGCCGGCTAGGGACTTCACCCGCTCCGCCACACCCACCGTTGATGCATGGGCACGATGGACACTTCCAAAGGCATCCTGCACAAAGAGGTCGACCCCCTCGGCCAGCCATTGTGCGGTCTCCGGATCGTTGGTGGTCTCCCCGGCCAGGAATCTGGTGTTCTCGAGGACAGTGATCTGCCCACCCTGCCTGAACCCCACCTCGAGGTCGGTCAGTGCTGACATGTGGGTCGCCACCGGCTCCAGCGAAAGTGTCGGATCGTGACCCTTGGGACGCCCGAGATGGGAGCACACAGTTACCACCGCACCGTTCCCGACCAGGCCAACGAGAGTGGGAAGGGCGGCGCGTATCCGAAAATCGTCGGCGACGGCACCGTCGATGAGCGGGACGTTGAGATCCGAGCGGACCAGGACATTGAGACCGCCGACATCAACGTTGCCAATCGTCAGGTAATCAGACAAGTCTTCAGGCCTCTGGTTCGGCAAGGTCTTCGAGAACAGGCCCCAGCTTCACCGGGTCGTGCGCCGGCCAATCTGCCCGTTGATCGGCCACATCTGCGAAAACGACCCGCCAGCCATGGCGGGAGGCGGTCTCGGAGTCGATCGTGATCGGTTGGTGATCCTCAGGCACGTCGAGGTCCCCCTCGTGGGCCACCACCACTCCTGGTCCCTCAATTCCGGCGTGGATCAGAAGAGCCTCCAAATGGTCCTCACCGGTCATCCCGAGAGTCTCGCCATCCTGGGTGACCAGGTTCAGCACAAACACCTTCTGAGCGGCCGCACCCATTACGGCGGGTGCCAGCATCTGCACCATCAGGGCCGATATCAGTGACGTGTAGAGGCTTCCGGGGCCAATGACGATCTGGTCGGCTCCGGCTACCGCTTCGAGTGCGCTTCGGCTGGCCGCGGTGTCGACGGGGTCGATCGACAGGTCCGAGATGTGACCTCTCGATTCGGCGATGGCCACTTGACCGGCGACGCTCTTGCCGTCCACATTCGCAGTAAGTGTCACCGGCTGGTCGGCAACCGGGATAACGGCGCCCAGTGTGCCAAGCATCATCTCCGAAGTGGCGACGGCGGACGGGAAGTCGCCAAATAGCTCGGTCAGAGCCGCCAGGATCAGATTTCCGAGAGAGTGATCATGGATGTCCCCGCCTTCGAAGCGGTGGGCGAACAATTCCGACCACAGGGTCGGCTCGGGGGTCAGCGCCAGAAGACACCGGCGTATGTCGCCCGGAGGCGGGATGCCAAGCGAGGTGAGTCGGCCCGAAGATCCGCCGTCGTCGGCGACGGTCACGAGAGCGGAGATCTTCGATGCGTAGGTTTGGATTGCCTCCAGGGCGGCCGCTTGGCCATGCCCTCCCCCGATCGCAGCAACGACGGGGCCATCGGGATCGAGCAAAAGGGACCCGAGGTCGGTCTCGGTCTCGGTCCTCAACGATCGATGTCTCGGTGACGAACGGCGGCATGCACGCCATGTTCTGAAATCCGCTTCTCCAATTCCTCCCCTATCGCCACGGAGCGATGATGACCACCGGTGCAACCGATGCCAATCGAGAGATACGACTTGCCCTCTGACTGAAAGTGCGGGATCAGGAATGCCAGCAGCTCGTCGACGCGGTCCAAAAACTCCTCGGCTCCTTCCGACGCGAGGACATAGTCACGTACCGGCTCGTCGACGCCCCTCAGGTCCTTCAACTCCGGGACCCAGTGAGGGTTGGGAAGAAATCTGACATCGAACAGAAGGTCGACATCGCGGGGCGAGCCGTGTTTGAAACCGAAAGAGCGAATCGAGACACGCATTGGCCGTGTGGCCTCGTCCTCGCTGAACAGGGCAGTGAGCCGCTCCCGAAGCTCATGGACATTCAGGTTCGAGGTGTCGACGATGACATCGGCCACTTCACGTAGATCCGAGAGCACCTCTCTCTCAGCGACGATCGACCCGCTGATGGTGTCGTGCCCCAGCGGGTGGGGCCGGCGGTTCTCCTCGTAGCGACGAACGATCACACTGTCATCGGCATCGAGAAAGACGATCTTGGTGACTATCCCTTCCCGTTCGAGGCCGATCAGTGCGTCCTGGAGTTCCCTGATCGGCAGTCCCCCGCGTGAGTCGATCACGACCACGAGGTGCTTGTGAGCCTCCGGGATGTCATGCGCCTGAACCGCCAACTCGAGAAGCGCCGGAGGAAGGTTGTCGATGACGTTGTAGTCGAGGTCCTCGAGGATCTTGGCGGCAGACGACCGACCCGCCCCGGACATGCCGGTTACGACGAGAACATGTGGGGCATCTGTTGCGGCAGGATCCATCCTGGTCCTCGCTCAGGAGTGAAGCGAAGCGTACAGGTCGTCGGCCACCTTTCCCGGCAACACCTCTGCGAGGTCGTCGAGTTGGGCCGCCCTGATGTTCTTCAGAGATCCGAAGTGCCGCAGGAGGTCCTTCTTGCGTTTCGGACCGATCCCCGGTACATCGTCCAGCACCGAGTCGACCATCGACTTCGACCGAAGTTGTCGGTGATAGGTGACGGCGAAGCGATGCGCCTCGTCGCGGACCTGCTGGAGCAGGTAGAGGGCTTCGGCGTCTCTTGGTATTCGGATAGGCTCGGGTCGCCCGGGGAGATAGACCTCTTCCATCCTCTTGGCCAGGCCGATCACGGGGATGTCGAGATCGAGCTCGTCGAGAACCTTGACCGCCCTGCCCAGCTGACCCACTCCCCCGTCGATCACAACCAGACTCGGCGGGTAGGAGAACTTGCCCTGCTCCGAGACTGGCTTCTTCGATTCCCGCAGATAGGCCTTGAAGCGACGCCGGATGGTCTCTTCCATCGAGGCAAAGTCGTCCTGGCCTTCGACACTGCGGATCTTGAATCTGCGATAATCGCTCTTCTTGGGCAGGCCATCTTCGAGGACGACCATCGACGCCACGGTGTTGGTGCCCTGAAGGGTCGATATGTCGTATGCCTCGATGCGAAGTGGCGGCTCAGAAAGACCCAGTTCCTCTTGTAGTGACTGCAGAGCCCTGGCTCGGGCGTTGTGATCCTTCTGCCGGCTGAGCCGGTGGCGGGCGAAGGCCTCGGCTGCATTGGCGGCTGTGGTTTCCATCAATCGGCGTTTCGCGCCGCGTTGGGGAACACGGAGACTCACGTTTCGACCTCGCAGGT
>JAPUJM010000024.1 GCA_027296205.1 Actinomycetota bacterium | reverse complement strand
GGCCTCGTCCTGAACCGCCTCGATGACCCCATCTGTGGTGACCATTCCCAGCAGTACGCCGTCGCGATCGGTTACGGGGATGCCGAATAGGTGATAGCGCTGACAGAGTTCGGCCACCTGCTTCCGGTCGGTATCAGCCGTCACCGCTATGGGATCAGCAACCATGACGTCGGCGAGGGGAGAGCCGGGTCGTCTGAATACGAGGTCTCGGAACGAGAGCACCCCCTGGAGTTGGTTGTCATCGTTCACGATGTAGACATATGAGAGATCTTCGTACTCGTCGTGAAGTTGACGGATCCGCTCGATTGCCTCGCCGGTGGTCAGTCCGAGGGGCAGGGCCGCGATTTCGGTGGTCATCAAGCCGCCTGCGCTGTCGGACGGGTAGACGAGAAGGTCGCGGACTCCCTGCTCCGCCTCGTCGGTCATCGCTGCGAAGACGTCCTCCTGGATGTCTTCGTCAAGTTCGTCGATGAGGTCGGCGGCGGCCTCATCGGGCATTTCGTTGAGGGCAGCAGCCAGGTTTCCGAGAGGGACTTGTTCGATCAACTCGGCTGCTAGCTCCGGTGCGATCTCCTCGAGGACCTCGGCGGCACCGCCAGGCTGGAGCCCGGACAGCAATCGCGCAGCGTCGTCCTCTTCGAGTTGCTCGAGGACGTCGGCGGCGTCCCCGGGCGCCGCTTCGGCAAGTGCTTCCCACTCCGCGAGGTTTGACTCGAGATAGTCGGCGACCTCCTCCGGTTCGCGTCGTGCGCCGGCGAGGAGCCTTTTGGCGAGTTGACGTGGGCTTCTGAGTCGAAGTCTCACTGTTGCCCCCGGGGCGGTTGAATCGGGAGTCAGGCTACAGCGAGTCTTATCCCTCGTAAGGTCGAACAGCTGTGACCTTCACGGTGAAGGTCCCGGCAGGGGCTTCATAAGAGACGTCGTCGCCAATCGCGGCGCCGATCAGCGCCGAACCCAGGGGACTCGTGGGAGAGGCCAAAAGGAGACCGGGCGCCTTGTTCTCCTGCGGTGCGACGAAATACTCCAGTTCGTCGCCATCGGAGTCAACCACGGTCACTACGGAGCCAATCTCAACCTTCCCGGTGTCTGACACCTCGCGAACCTCGGCGGTGTGCATCACGTGTTCGAGCTTCCGAATTCGGGCCTCCATGAGACCCTGCTCGTTCTTGGCCGCGTCGTAGTCGGCGTTCTCGCGCAGGTCGCCGTGGGAGCGAGCCTCGGCGATCCGCTCCGAGATCTCCCGACGACCGTCGACTTTGAGGAGCTCCAGTTCATCCTGGGCCTTCTTGAACGCGGCAGAGGTGAGAAAGGTTGTCTGCTCTGACATGGAACCCGGCAGGATAATTCAGGTTCGACGGCTATCTGCACACCCTCGCTGTCACGCTTACCCTCATTCCCCGTGACCGACACTCGTCTCACCAGATATAGCCACGGGTCCGGCTGAGCCTGCAAGCTCGGCCCCGCCGAGTTGGCTCAGGTTCTGGGTCCCGTGCAAAACCATCCCGCCTTTTCCCATCCCGATCTCCTGATTGGGATCGGGACGAGCGACGACGCCGGCGTCTATGCGCTGGGAGACGGTCGCGCCCTGGTGCAAACCGTAGATATCTTCACCCCGGTGGTGGACGGGGCGACCGACTGGGGTCGCATCGCGGCTGCCAACGCCCTCAGTGACATCTACGCGATGGGGGCGACACCTCTCACCGCACTCCAGTACCTGGGGTGGCCCCGAGACGTGCTCCCGTTCGACCTGGCCAGTGTGGTGATCAGGGGGGGAATGGACGTGATGGAGGAAGCAAGCTGCACGGTTGTCGGTGGTCACTCGATCGACAGTCCCGAGCCGACCTACGGATTCGCCGTCACCGGTGTCGCCGACTCGGACCGTCTGGTTTCCAATAGCGGTGGTCAGCCCGATGATGTGCTGATCCTCACCAAGCCACTCGGGTTGGGCGTCATCACCACCGCGATCAAACGTGAGAAGTGCCCGTCTGACCTGGCGGATGAGGCCATCGAGACGATGGTCATGCTCAATGCGGTGGCCGGGGCCGCCCTCCATGATCACAACGCCCGAGCCGCCACCGACGTGACCGGGTTCGGGCTTCTGGGTCATCTCCGTGAGATGTGTCAGGAGTCCGGCGTTGGCGCCATCGTCGAATTCGACCGGGTGCCGATCATGGAAGGCGCTGCTGACCTGCTCGCCGAGGGAATGTGGGCCGGAGGATCACAGCGAAACCTCGAGTCGCTCGAGCCGGACGTCGAGTCGAGTGTTGGGAACGACCCGTTGCGTCTGCTCGCTGATGCTCAAACCTCGGGCGGTCTCCTCGTGGCGATACCGGAGGAATCCGCGGAAAACTATGTGCAAGCGGTGCCCGGCTCGTCGGTGATTGGACGGCTCACTTCTGAGAAGACCCTGAAGGTCATCTAAATTGACCCAACGAAGATCGACCTTGTGAAACCGGACGAACGTCTCGAGAACATCGCCGAGGCTCTCTCCATCCCGAGGGTGGAGCGACACATCTTTCTCTGCGCCGACCAGAGCAATCCGAGGTGCGCATCCCGGGAGACAACCAACGAGCTCTGGCGTCATCTCAAGTCGAGGCTGAAAGAGAGAAATCTTGCCTCGGCCCCTCCCGGGTGGCAGGGGGAGATGGACAGGGATCCCGATCCGGTCGAGCCGGGCCAGGGCAGGGTGCTCCGGTCCAAGGTCGACTGTCTGCGTATTTGTGAGCAAGGGGCCATAGCCGTCGTCTATCCCGAAGGGGTCTGGTATGCCGGTTTGGATGCTGACAAACTCGACAGGATCATTGACGAGCACCTGGTCGGAGGTCGACCGGTGGATGAGTTGAGTTTCACGACTGGAGATCTGAAGCCATGAGGTTGCTGCGATGGGTGTTTGGCTCCGGGCTGGTGTGGAGATTGTTCGGGCCGACCCTGAAGCCGCGGTTCAAGACCCCTCAGGAGCATCCCTGGCGATTGCCCGGGCGAACGGTGTTCGTCGGTGACGAGGAGTTTCTCGTTCGCGAGGCCGGGCCGGAGGATGGCGATCCGATCCTCCTGATTCATGGGTTGGGGGGCTCCTCCCTCGGAGAGTGGTATCAGATCGGCCCGAAGCTGGCCACTCATCGACGGGTGATCATGGTCGACCATCGCAACCACGGAATGGCCCCTCAGGCGTCACAGCGATATGAGGTCGAGGATGTCGCCGACGACGTCGCCGCCGTTCTCGACGATCTCGGCATCGGGGCAATCGATGTTGTGGGTTACTCGATGGGCGGGGCCATCGCCCAGGCTCTCGCCTACCGTCACCCCGGTCGAGTTTCGAGCCTCGTCTTGATAGCCACCTTCGCCTCCCATCCCGACGAGATGAAGTGGATTCGACAGGCGGGAGCCATCCTCACCCGTGCCTGGGAGCGATTCGCCGGTGTGGGCACTCCCGAGGTTCGCACCGGATACCTCCTCGCCGCCGGTGCCGTGGAGCGCCGGCACAGCCGTTGGTTGTGGGAGGAGACCCATCGGCGAATTCCCGACACCGGAGCGCAGGCGACGTTGGCGGTGTTGCGGTTCAATTCGCGACGCTGGATAGGCAGGCTTGGCGTCAAGACAATGGTGATCATCTCGACAGACGACCTGCTGGTTCCGCCCGCATGGCAATACGAGCTGGCCAGTCTGATTCCGGAAGTCAGAGTTGTCGAGGTCGTGGGAGCACGTCACGAGGTGGTCTGGTCACATCCGGACCGCATTCTCGACGAGTTGAACTCGTTCCTCGGCTAACCGTCTGCCGGCGGAAGAGTTCCTTTTTTCTAGGGCGATCGGCCACTGGTGATGTAGGTGTGTCCCAGGGGGCTAGTGAAGTGGTGGTCGCCGTTGGGTAGCCGCCTCGGTTTCCAGGGTGCTTGGTGTTTGGCCCGATGGTGGTGACGGCATAGGGGGGCCAGGTTGTTTTCGGTGGTGGGCCCACCGTCTTTGACGGCAACCGTGTGGTCGAGGTCACAGTCACCTGACGGCACCCGACATCCGGGGAAGATACAGGTTCGATGTTGTGCTTGCACCA
>JAPUJM010000239.1 GCA_027296205.1 Actinomycetota bacterium | reverse complement strand
ACCGCCATGAACAGGGCAGCCGGCACCCCCTTGTCGGAGACATCGGCCACCACAAAGCACAGATGGTCATCGTCGATGAGGAACATGTCGTAGAAATCACCACCCACCTCACGGGCAGGTTGAAGCGTGGCGTAGATCGAGAACTCCTTCCGCTCCGGGAAGGCGGGCCAGTCGACGGGCACCATGCTCATCTGTATGTCGCGACCGATGTTGAGCTCTTCCTCCATCCGCTCCTTGGCCGCAGTGAGCTTTGCCTCCATCTCGCGACGCGCCGTGATGTTGATCCCGATGCTCAGGATCTCGACGATGTTTCCCTCGTCGTCGGTGATGGGCCGGTTCCGCCACGCGATCCAGATCGGGGTACCGTCGCTCCTCAGGCAGGGGAGCTCTGAATCGACACTCTCGTTCGGGTTGGCGGCCATCTGGTCTGAAACACTGATCCATTCGCCGAGCAGCTCGGGCTCGGTCGGCACAAATGACTCGATGGCAGGGCGCCCGATCACGTCATCGGCGGTGAATCCGAAGGTGTCGAGCCCGAACTGGTTCATCTCGAGCACGGTTCCGTCGATGGCCCAGCGCTCGATGATGGTGTCGGTGCTGTTGAGCTGCTCTAGGGTCACCCCGATCTGGGCATTGGCGGCGCGCAACTCTGAGGTCTGAGCCTCGACCCGCTCCTCGAGGTGTTCGTTCTGCTCCTGAACCTCGGCTTCCTTGGTCTGGAGGCTGGCCATGAGGACGTTGTAGCCGGTGGCGATCTGGCCGACCTCGGTGTAGGGCTCGACCTGAGCTCGCATCGACAGGTCACCGGTCTCGGCCTGGGTCTCCATGGTGTCTACGAAGTCGGCAAGCTCGGAGGTCGCCCCGTGCTCGTAGACGTTGAGGCCCACCTCTTCGGCCTCCGGGGGCACTCGCAGCGGCCGAACCCGGTTGATCGCTCGCACCAGGAGGTAGGTAGTGACGAACGTGGACAGGAAGCAAACGAATATGCCAAGCGCCTGAACCCCGATCTGCTCGATGCGGCTGAGCCCGGTGCCCATGATTTCGAGCTCGCCGAAGATTCCCACCGCCAACGTGCCCCAAATCCCGGCCATGAGGTGAACCGGGATGGCCCCTACTGCATCGTCGATGCGGACTCGTTCCAGCAGCAGCAAGCCAAAGACGACAACGATGCCGCCGATGGCGCCGATCCCAGCCGCGGCCACCGAATCCACGGCAAAGGCGCCGGCGGTGATTGCAACCAGCCCGCCGAGAGCGCCGTTGAGCACATAGTCGATGTGGGCACGACCACTCAGCCAATAGCCAAGTAACAGTGCAGCGACCAGGCCGGTCGAGCCGGCGAGGACAGTGTTGGCGATCACCCGACCGACGTCGGGCCCGATCCCGAGAGTGCTTCCCCCGTTGAACCCGAGCCACCCGACAAACAGCAACAGGGCACCCAGGGTGGCCAGCGGCAGGTTGCTCGGCTGGATCTTCTGCGGTGAACCGTCCTCGGCGAACCTGCCGATACGTGGCCCGATGACCATGAGCACAGCAAGCGCCGTCCAACCACCGACGCTATGCACAACGGTCGAACCGGCGAAGTCGACGAAACCCAGTTTCGCTAGCCAGCCGAACGATTCCCCGACGTCGATCCCCGCCCAGGCCCAGTGCCCGAAGATCGGGTATGTGAAGCCGGCGACCCAAAGGGCGAGGAAGAGGTAGGCGCCAAAGCGGAGCCGCTCGGCGACGGCTCCAGACAGGATGGTCACCGCGGTCGCGCAGAACATCACCTGGAAGGTGAAGAACACCGTCGGCCACGCATTGGTTTCGTCGAAAGAGAGCAGGAAGCCGCCGCCGCCAACCCAACCGGCGATGGTGGGCCCGAACATGATGGCGAAGCCGAAAGTCCAGAAGACGACGGTGGAGATGGCAAAGTCGGCCATGTTCTTGATGGCGACGTTGATGGCGTTCTTGGACCGGGTGAACCCTACTTCGAGAGCGAGAAACCCGGCTTGCATGAGGAAGACCAGCACCGTTGCGGTGATCACCCACAGCAGATCGGCCTCAGGGATGATCCGAATGACCTGAAAAAAACTCATCGTCCGGTCGTGCGCCTCTCCGAATCCGGTCGGCGACCGGATTCAGCTCCTCTTCACTGTTGCCGTTGCGTGCAGGTTACGCGGTTCGAGCGATCGGAACCTGGCTTGCGACCGATGAGCCGAGGTTGCGTAGGAGGCTCCGCAAAAAGGTGCGCCGTCCGGTCTCCGTCCAGAAGCGCCATTTGAGGAGCCGTGGCCCGATGTGGCCCTTAGCCAAGAGCGGGGAATGGTGCACCCCTCTGGCGAGGCAATCGGTCACCTATCGGCGCGCGCTCTAAGGCGTCGCTGCCCGCCATGCCTCGTCGAGCCAGAGGTCCATGACACCTTGGTTCTCGTCGAGGAATGCGGTGTTTGCCGCAACCCTGATGTCGGCGGGACAAAACCGGTCTCACAAGGTCGGCCGGGGCAGTGAGTTGGTGGCATCAACGCCGCCCCAACCTGTTCGGGTAGCGGCTGTTCGAGACGCATCCACACGATGTCGTCGCCGAAGATGAGCTCGGCGATGTAGGCGCTCGGGCTCCACGTATACGCCAGCACGGGCTCGCCGGCTTGGAATCGGGCCACGGTGCCGTCCCACATGCTGCTGTACCCGGAACCGGGAACGGCAGTCGCTCTGCACTCGTCCGCAGCAGAAGACGACGGCGCGGGTCTAGAGGATGTCGTCCTTTATTCGGAGACGCACATGCCAGCGGGCGAGTTCGCCAGCTGGATCTGGGACCCAGACAGCCACGCCGCTACTCATGTCGAGCTGGCGGAAGGCGAACTGTGGTCGAGATCCACCACGGTGCCCTGAGCACTCAAACGGAGTCTGAACCGACACCGTATCAACCAGGTGTGACACGGTTCACTCGTGGATCTACCGTTCTGACATGCCTCGATACGTTGCCTTTCTCCGCGCGATAAACCTCGCGGGACGCAACGTGAAGATGGATCGGCTCCGGTCCACGTTTGTGTCACTCGGCTTGGACAACGTGGACACGTTCATTGCATCCGGCAACGTCATCTTCGACTCGGATGCTGAGGACCTCACCGGCGAAATCGAAGCGGCCCTCGAAGCCGACGTCGGCTTCCCCATACCCGTTTACCTGAGGACCGCCGATGAGGTCATCGCGGTGGCCGACAGCCACCCCTTCGCTCATGCCGACGGCGAGATGGAGGTCTCGTTCCTTCCTGCAGAGCCGGACCCGGAAGCGGTTGGCGAGCTCATCGACACCGCAACCGGCTCGGATCGACTGGCCGTGGTAGGGCGCGAGGTGTACTGGCTGCACTCCGGGCCCCGCGCCGAATCCGAGCAC
>JAPUJM010000238.1 GCA_027296205.1 Actinomycetota bacterium | reverse complement strand
CAGGTGGCTGACGATCTGGTCGAAGGCCGGGTAGACAAATCCCTCGAACTGGATTTCGGCCACCGGGCGTGCCCCGGCTATGGCCATCCCCACGGCACTCCCCACGATGCCTGACTCGTTGAGGGGTGTGTCGATGACGCGGTCCTCTCCGAACCTCTCCTGTAACCCTTCGGTGACCCGAAACACACCGCCGGTCAGGCCGACATCCTCCCCAAGGACGATCACCCGTTCGTCCTCCTCCATTGCCTGGTGAAGAGCCGAATTGATTGCTTGGGCCATCGTCCATGACTCGGTCGGCCCTTCTGGGAGAGCGTCGTGACCAATGTGCCAAAGCTCATCTTCGGTGAATTTGGTTTCCGGTTCACCGTGTGCACGCTCCATGGCGTTGAGCTGATCTGCAACGTGGCTCGGTATCCGGGTGAATCCCTGGCGCACGGCATCATCACGGCCGGGGAGGGGCTCGGCCTCGATGGCAGTGATGGCGGCGTTCACTGAATCGGTGATCTCCATCGCCACCTCATCTCCGGAGTGCTCATCCCACTCGCCGCGATTCTCCAGGAATCGACGAAGTCGCACGATGGGATCCTTGGCTTTCCACTCCTCGACTTCGTCGGCAGACCTGTAGAGAGAATCGTCGTCGGCGGTGGCGTGAGCGCCATATCGGTAGGTCATCGCCTCGATGAGGGTTGGGCCTTTCCCTTCCCGAGCCCGTTTCGCCGCGAGCCTGGTGGCGAGGTACATGGCGATGGCGTCCATCCCATCGACCCGGAGCCCCTCGAATCCGTATGCGCTGGCCTTCTGCGCAATGGTCTCCGATGCTGTCTGCTTCTCGTACGGGACGGAGATGGCGTAGAGATTGTTGGCGCAGATGAACACTGTCGGCGTCTGCCAAACTCCGGCGAAGTTCATGCCTGAGTGAAAGTCGGCTTCAGAGGTGGCCCCGTCACCGAAATAGACGGCCGTGACGGTGTTCTCGTTACGCAGTTTTGACATATAGGAATACCCGACGGCGTGAGCAATCTGGGTCGCTATCGGCACCGTGACGACCCCCATGCGGTACTTCTCCATATCCCAATCGGCGTTGGGCAAACCCTTCCAATACGCGAGAAGGACCTCCATGGGGAGGCCCCTCGTTATTTGAACGCCATGTTCTCTGTAGGACGGAAAGACGAAGTCATTTGGCTCCATGGCCAGAGCCGAACCGATCTGCACCGCCTCCTGACCTTCGAGCATCGCGTAGGTGCCGATGCGCCCTTGACGTTGCAGGGCGAGCATCCGGCGGTCCAGTTCTCTGGCGAGGACCATGTTGCGATACATCTCCTGATACAGCTCGGGGGCTAGACCGGGGTCCTCCCCGACAAGGTCGCCCTGCGCGTCGATGATCCGCAGTGTCTCGAATCGGCCCATGGGCCGAGTTTGCCACAACTCGGACTCTCCTGTTCTGACGAACAGCTAACTTCGTGTGATGCCCAGGTACCGCGACGACATCTCAGCCCTACAGGCCTATGAAGTGGGTCGCCCGATCGAGGATGTGGCTCGTGAGCACGGTCTTGATCCGGATTCGATCATCAAACTCGCAGCCAACGAGAGCCCGGAGGGCCCCTTTCCCGGCATCATTGAAGCGGCTACCAAGGCTCTGATCTCGGCCAATCGGTACCCGGACAATGACCTGTGGGATCTGAGCCATGCCCTCGCCGACGAGCTCGGTGTTCAGCGCGACAATCTTCTCTTCGGAAACGGAAGTGTTGCCCTGCTGGCCGACATCACCAACGCTGTCGGCGGTCCCGGCACCAAGTCCGTGTATGGCTGGCCCAGCTTCATCATGTACCGGTTTGCCGCCATCTGGTCGGGAACCGGGTACGTGGAGGTGCCGCTGAACGACTCCTTCTCCCTCGATCTCGATGCGATGGCCGCGGCTATCGACGAAGACACCAGCATGGTCATGATCTGCAACCCCAACAATCCAACGGGCACCATCGCCCCGAGTGATGACATCGAGGCCTTCATCAACCGGGTACCCGAATCGGTCCTGGTGGTGGTGGACGAGGCCTACCACGAGTTTGTCGATGACGACCGCTATCGCAGCGCCATCCCCACGGCCGTGGCGCGAACAAACGTCATCGTGTTGCGAACCTTTTCCAAGATCTACGGTCTGGCTGCCCAACGTATCGGTTATGCGGTGGGATATCCGTCGACCCTGGTCGAATTGCGCAAGGCCCAGCAGCCGCTGACCGTCAATCAGGTTGGCCAGGTTGCCGCTCTGGCCTCATTGGGCCAACCCGAAGAAGTCCGTCGGCGGACAGAGGCCAACTCGGCGGCGCGACACCATCTGATGGGTGTGATGGCAGAGCGAGGTCTGCCTTATGTAGAGAGTCACACCAACTTCGTCTTCTTCAAGCCGGGGGACGACTCTCGCCGTGTCACTGAAGAATTCACCAAGCGCGGGGTGATCATCAGACCCATGTCCAGAGGCTGGGCCCGTGTCACGGTGGGCTCGCCGGACGAGAACAAGATGCTCGTGGCTGTCCTCGATGAGGTATTGGAATCCGACGCTGATTGATTTTGCTTGGAGACAATTCGGGACGACCACCAGCCGCCGAATAGCCGTCTGAAAGCTGGGGCGCGGGGGTTGGACAAGGATCTAGTCGATTGTCTGTTTCGGGGTAGAACCATCTAGCCTCCCTCAGACTCAACAACCACAACCGGTATCCGGCTAGGCGAGGCCCATGTGCCTCCTACGGAAACAGAGGGAGAAAACAGTTGAAATCTCTGGTATCAGCACTTTCGTCGGTGGTTCGTCGATGGCCATGGGTCGTCATCGTTGTCACGGTGATCGTCTCACTCGTCCTCGGTTTCCTATCCGGAAAATTCACGCCGGAAGAGGACTCCAATGCGTCGTTCGCTCCCGACGCGCCCGAGCTGACTGCCGCCGAGAGTATCGGCGACCTTTTCGGAACCGATTCCACGGTGGCCGTGATGCAGGTGATCGTCTCTGCAGACGGCGGCAACGTTTTCAGCCTCGACGGGCTGCAGACCATCGACGCCGTCTCGGAAACAGTGGTGAGTGGCTCGTTTGGCGACATACTGGTCGACCAGGGCGGCGGTCCGATCTTCACATTCCTGGCCCCGGTTCAGGGAGCAATCGCCGAGGGCGCGCCAAGGCCCACGACGGATCAGGAGCTGCGCTCTCTATTCCAGAGCTCGCTCGCCGAGCTCCCTCCGGAGGACGCCGGATTCGTCGGAGGGCTGCTACCCGCCAGCGGCGATATCGGTGGTCCCACGTCGGACAAAGGTCTGATGATCATCTTCACCAGTGGGGCCGAGTCGGCCGACAATATCGACCAGTTCGTCGATGTGAGTGCCGCAGCCGCCGATGAAATCAGTGCGATAGTGTTGCCGGCCGGTTATACGGCAGAGCCGTTCTCATTCGAGCTGCTGTTCGCGGATGACAGCGAATTCACGGAAGAGATCGGTCGGCTGTTCGGCACCGCCTTCCTGATCATCATGGTCGTCCTGGCACTGGTGTTTCTGGTCAAGCCACGCCGTTCGGCCGCTCGGTACGTCCTGGTGATCGGAGTCGCCGCGGTGATCGTCTCGATCGTGCTGGTCGTC
>JAPUJM010000237.1 GCA_027296205.1 Actinomycetota bacterium | reverse complement strand
ACGTCAAGGAATTCCAGAAGGCAGAAGTGATGATCGCGCCCTCGATTCAGACCGAGGGCAAGTCGCTCCAGCGTTCCCAACACGTCGGCATGGGATGACTGTCGGGCAGTACGAGCCCACCGTCCTGGTCGTCGACTTTGGCGCCCAATATGCACAACTGATCGCCAGACGAGTACGCGAGGCGCATGTTCGATCGGAGATCGTCTCTCGCGAGATCACTCCAGAAGAGATCCGCCGGCGTCGGCCGATCGGACTGATCCTCTCGGGTGGACCGGCCTCGGTCTACGCAGAGGACGCTTATCGGATGGATGCCGCCATCCTCGATCTCGACATTCCGATCCTCGGCATTTGCTACGGACATCAGTTGCTTGCCGACCTTGCCGGTGGGGAGGTGACAAACACCGGGGACGCCGAATACGGGAACACCACCATGGACTTGACAGCCGACTCGGTCCTGCTCCGTCGGTTTTCGGGTTCGCCGGCCGTGTGGATGTCCCACAAGGATCAGGTGACTGTTGCTCCGGAGGGTTTCGTCTGTGTCGCGTCGACGAGTGGGGCCGCTGTTGCCGCGATGGAGAACCGGGAGCGACGACTCTATGGGGTCCAGTTCCACCCGGAGGTTGCCCACACCCCCCGGGGTGGCGAGATCCTCAAACAGTTCCTCTATGAGGTTTGCCAAGCAACCCCGGCGTGGACGTCTCACTCGATCATCGAGTCGCAGGTGGCAGCTATCAGGGATCAGGTCGGTTCGGGCAGGGTCATCTGTGGCTTGTCAGGTGGCGTCGATTCGGCGGTGGCCGCGGCCATGGTTCATGAAGCGGTCGGCGACCAGTTGACAGCCATATTCGTTGACCACGGCCTCCTCCGCGCCGGCGAGGCGGAGCAGGTCGAAGAGACGTTTCGGTCCCACTTCGCCGTTGACCTCGTTCATATCAAGGCCGAGGACCGCTTTCTCGAAAAACTCAACGGTGTCACCGACCCGGAAAAGAAACGCAAGATCATCGGGGAGACCTTCATCCGTGTCTTCGAAGAAGCTGCCGCTCTGGTGGGCGGCGCCGGGTTCCTGGTTCAAGGGACGCTTTATCCCGATGTGATCGAATCGGGCTCCGGCTCGGCGGCGACGATCAAGACCCATCACAACGTTGGTGGCCTTCCCGATGACATGACTCTGGACCTCGTCGAGCCATTGCGAGATCTCTTCAAGGATGAGGTTCGGGCAATCGGCGAGGAACTTGGACTGCCCGAAGAGATCGTTTGGCGTCAGCCGTTCCCCGGTCCGGGTCTGGCCGTGCGGATCATCGGTGAGGTGACCCTCGAGCGTCTCCAGATTCTCCGGGCTGCGGACAGCATCATTCTCGAGGAAATACGCCGGGCGGGCTTGTACCGCGATATCTGGCAGGCATTCGCTGTTTTGCCGGCCGTCAAAACGGTCGGAGTCCAAGGTGATAGACGAACCTACGCCTATCCCGTGATTGTGAGGGCAGTCACATCCGAGGACGCCATGACCGCAGACTGGGCTCGAATCCCGTACCAGGTCCTGGAGAGGATCTCGTCACGGATCATGAACGAGGTTCCCGGGATCAATCGTGTCGCCTACGACATCTCATCAAAGCCTCCGGCCACTATCGAGTGGGAGTGACAACGGTTCATTGGGTCCATTCAGACTGGGCGGTGACCTGCCGATACACGGGCACGTTGGCCAGGGAAATCGCAGTTGGACCTGAATACACCTGAACTCACGCGCATATTTCGCGCCGAGCTCGAAGAGCGTTCGAGTCGTCTGGTGCTGGGCGCACGGGACCTGGCCAAAAAGACTCTCGGCAACTCCTCTATCCCCGACCTGATTCGAGACGCCCACACCATCAGAGGGTCCGCTGGATTGCTCGGACATGATGCGATCAGCGAAGTGGGGGCGCGTCTCGAGACACTCTGGCAGATGGTGGGTGAAGGCTATGTGCCCGAGTCCGGGGTGATAGTCGCCATGGAGGCGGCGGCCGGCCGGCTCGTTGTGGCTTTTGACAGCCAGGATGACGAGACACTGGCTGAGCTTGCCGAGAAGCTCGATTCCACCGTTGAGCACTCTGAGATGACGACGGATGTCGTTGCGATTCGACGGCCGGAGGAGGGCAACCTCGGAGGGCTGCTCGAGTCGGTCTCCGCATCACTTCTGGGTGGTGCGACTCGGGTCGACACCGGTGATCTCTACCTGCTCATCAATAGGATCGTCGAGGTAAAGCTTGATGCCGAGGCCCTTGCCGACCTGTCTCTGGTCTCGATTGAGGGTGCCGATCAGGACTTGTTCCGTCGCTCATGGCGGGGGCAACTCGAGAGACTGAGCAGCTCTGTCAGCGACATCCAGGACCAGGCTGTGTCGTTGGCGAACGTCTCCTTCTTCGAGGCGGTGGCGTCGGTCCCGCAGTTCGTCCGGTACCTGGCCCGGCGAATGGACAAGGACGTTCGCTTTCGTCTCAGCGGAGACGATGTGCTGCTCGACCGCCAGATTGTGGATCTGATTCGGGAGCCATTGCGACATCTCCTGGTCAACGCGGTGGACCACGGCATCGAGGCTCCGCAAGTGAGGATTGCGGCAGGCAAGACCCCCACAGCGACTGTGGCCATCGGGGCGACGGCAATCGCCGAGGGTGTTGAGGTCTACGTGTCCGACGACGGCGCCGGCATCGATTGGGATCGTGTTGCCGAAGTGGGAAACGAAAGTGGTCTGACGGTGACTCCACCGGACCTTTCTCCGCTACTTTTCCACCCGGGCTTCTCTACGGTGAAAGAGATCACCGACTTCTCGGGGTCGGGGGACGGCTTATCGGAGGCGCTCCTGGCGGTCGAGAGGGTCAACGGCGCGCTTCACATCGAATCGACCAAGGGGAAGGGAACGGTTGTGACCATGACCCTCCCACTTTCGATGGTCCTTCAGAACGTCGTGGTTGTCGCTCTCGGGGACCAGTTTTGGGGTCTGCCCGAGGCGGCAGTGGAGGCGTCCATGTCTCTGGCGAAAGCGGAGTTGAGCACCACGACAAGCGGGCGAGCAGTGCGGTTCAGAAGTGCGGCCATCCCGTGTGTCTCACTTTCGCTGGCCGTCGGCGCGCCAGAGCCCTCGAATGAGTCTGAGCTCCTGATAGTGAGCACACGGTCGGGGATGGTGGCTGTGACCGTGAGTGAGATCGTCGATCGCCGACGTGTTGCCGTCAAGAACCTGGGTCCGATTCTCGAAGGCGCAGGACACA
>JAPUJM010000236.1 GCA_027296205.1 Actinomycetota bacterium | reverse complement strand
CAGGGGGAGCATGTCGAGCCATCCACCCATGAAATAGGGGCTGACGTCGCTTGACAGGAAGAGGGCGTGTTCCTGGGGAAGCGTGAAGACACCGGAGTCGGCGTCGTACTCGACCACTTTGGCTGCGGCGAGACCCGAGAGGATCTCTCTTGTGTAGCGAGGGTCGAGACGCGCCCCTTCGGCTATCTCCTCGGCCGTTCCACCCTCGTGGTCTCCGAGATAGGCGCTCAGGCCGGAGCGGTCGGCGACGGCAAGCAACCCGATCGTCGTGGCCCCCGATGCGAACCCGACGAATGTCTCGAGGAAGGCCTCGACTCGTTCACGATCCATTGCACACCTCTACTTCCGTGATTGTCGGCCCATTCAACTCCGATGAGCCCATTCTCCGCGCTGGATCGTCCCCCACACGAGATTGGTGGCCGGTCGATACGGGATGTGGGTCGGAGTCGGCGCATCGATGATGGCCAGGTCTGCCCTCTGCCCTGGAGCCAGCAGCCCACGATCGGGGAGTCCGAGGGATAGTGCTCCGCCCCTGGTGGCCGCCCATAACGCCTGTTTGGCAGTGAGACCCATTTGCACCACAGCCAGGGATATGACCAGACCCATCGATTCCAGGTAGGAGGTGCCCGGATTGCAGTCGGTGGCCAGCGCCACGGTGCAGCCTGCGTCCCAGAGCATCGGACCGGGTGCCTGGCTCGATCGCAAGGAGTAGGAGGCGCCCGGTACCAGGACAGTCGTGACCCCTGCATCTGCCAGGGCCGCGGCGTCCTCTTCGGTGGCGTGATCGAGATGGTCGGCCGACGCCGCGCCAAGTTCCGCTGCCAGGGCGGCTCCGCCGCCGTGGCTCAACTGCTCGGCGTGGACCCGTCCTTGCAGACCGTGGACCGTGGCGGTCTCGAGGATCCTGCGTGCCTCCTCCACCGAGAAGACACCCGGCTCGACGAAGACGTCGCAGTAGTCGGCATGGGCTGCTGCTGCCGGGATCATCTCGTCGATCACCAGATCGATGTATCCGGCCCGGTCCGACCGAAACTCCTCGGGCACCGCATGCGCACCGAGGAACGTCGCTCTGACTGTGACGGGCAACTCCTCGCCGATCCGCCGGGCAACGCGGAGAAGACGCAACTCTGTCTCCAGATCGAGTCCGTATCCGGACTTGATCTCGAGCGTCGTGGTCCCGGAGCGGATCATGTTCCACACGCGGGCCGCGGCGAGATCGAAAAGCTGGTCCTCTGACGCCGACCGGGTGGCCGACACGGTCGAGAGGATGCCGCCTCCCGCAGCGGCGATGTCGGCGTAGGACTCACCTGACAGCCTCCGGGCGAACTCATCTGAGCGGTCCCCGGCGAAAACGAGATGGGTGTGGGCGTCTACGAACCCGGGGATGACGGCGCGCTGCCCACAATCGACTCGCTCCCGGCCCTCTTGAGCCGGGGAATCCGATTGGCCGCCGGCATAGGTGATTGTGGTCCCGTCAATAGTGACGACGGCATCTGTGATCGGATCGCCATCGTGTGTCGTCAGGTGGCCGATTCCGGTGAGAAACAGTCCGCTCATCAGGCGAGAGCGGACAGAGAGCCGTCGGCGATCAACCCGGCGACCGTCTCGATCTCGGCGGACGTCGACCGGTCCTGATCCAGCGGCGGCACGTGCTCCCTGACAAGGGTCACGATTCGGCCGGTGCCTGCCGCCGGCGCCAGAGGCTTCCGATACTCGAGGCCCTGGACACCGCACAGGATCTCGATTGCTATCACACGGCGCACGTTGTCGAGCACATCGAAGAGCTTCTTGCCGGCGCCCCACCCCATCGAAACGTGATCTTCTTGACTTCCCGAGGTCGGAATCGACTCGATCGAAGCCGGGTGAGCCAGGATCTTGTTCTCTGCCACCAGCGCAGCCTGGACGTATTGGCTGATCATGTAGCCGGTGCTGAGCCCCGGATTCGCCGCCAGGAATGCCGGAAGTCCCCGAGAGCGTGCCGGGTCGAGTAGTCGGTCGGTGCGCCGTTCCGAGATGGAGGCAAGCTCACCCACTGCGATGGCCGCGAAGTCGAGCACAAACGCCAGCGGTTGGCCATGGAAGTTCCCGCTCGAGATCACCTCACCCGACTCCGGAAAGACGATCGGGTTGTCGACGACAGACCCCATCTCCCGTCGGAGAACCGTCTCCATGTGATCGAGGGTGTCGGTGACTGCTCCATGTACTTGCGGTGCGCATCGAAGCGAATAGGCATCTTGGACAGCATGGTCGAAGTCATCGGCATGGCTGGCCACGATTGGCGACCCGTCGAGCAGGTTGGCGATTCGCTTCGCCGAAACGGCTTGTCCGGGGTGCGGTCGCAGTGCATGGATCGCAACCTGGAACGGTCGCTCACTGGCGAGCAGCGCCTCGACCGTGAGGGCAGTGGCGGCGTCGGCGGCCAACACCAGTCGACGAGAACGCTCGAGGGCGATTGCACCCATTGCGGACATCCCCTCGGTCCCGTTCAGTAGCGACAGACCTTCTTTTGTCTGAAGCTTGACTGGCTCCAG
>JAPUJM010000235.1 GCA_027296205.1 Actinomycetota bacterium | reverse complement strand
GTCAATACTGCTCAAGGTCTCCCTGATCGTCGCCACGGTCGTGCTGGCGCCGGTCACCGAGGAGCTCATCTTCAGAGGTGTCTTGCTCAGGGCGATTCTGCATCGAGGGCGAGTATTGGCGATGGTGGTTTCGGCGGCGGTGTTCTCGGCGATTCATGTTCTGGGCCTGGGCACCGAGCAAATCCTCGCTTCGGCGGTCGTGTTCCTGCCGCCAATCTTCATCCTCGGAGTCCTTCTGGCATGGATCACCATCCGATCAGGACGTCTCGGTCCGGCAATCTTCATCCACTCGGGCTGGAACCTGTTGGCGGCTCTGGTGCTGCTGCTTCCTCCAGAAGTGCTGGAGGCTGCTTCTTAGGGCGATTGGCCGTTGGTGGTGTAGGTGTGTCCCAGTCGGCTGAGCCAAGTGTGGTCGCCGTTGGGTTGGAGGGTGGGTTTCCGTGATGCCTGGTGTTTGGCCCGGTGGTGGTGACGGCACAGCGGCGCAAGATTGCAGGTGGTGGTGGGTCCACCGTGGCTGACGGCGACCGTGTGGTCGAGGTCACAGTCGGCCGCCGGCACCCGACATCCGGGGAAGACGCAACACCGGAAGCACGCCTGGACATGTCGTTTCAGGGCGGTGATGGGTCGCCGGGTGGTGATCCCGGTGTAGACCACCTGGTTGTTGTCGTCGACCACCGTCCACCGCCATTCCGCGCTTTCTTGTTCGGCGGTGACCGGCGGGCGATGTCGGCTATCACCGGACCGAACCCGGCCAGTTCGCCTGGATTCTCGGTGAGACCGGTGAGGGTTTCGAGGTCGACACGAATATCGACCATTGCCCGGTTCGGTCCACTCGAAACGTGGTTGCCTTGGGTCACCGTCGTAGAGTCGGGGTGATGTTGGGTCCCCACCTGTCGGACTGGCTCCACCTTGGAATCCGCTGGTTACACGTCATCGCCGGTGTCGTGTGGATAGGGACATCGTTCTACTTCGTCTGGCTGAACAATCACGTCCGTGAGACGCCGGACCAGCCACCCGGCAGCGAGGCGGAGCTGTGGGCAGTGCATGGCGGGGCCTTTTATCGGGTCATGAAGTACCAGAAGCCGCCCACCCTCCCCGACAAGCTCCATTGGTTCAAATGGGAGGCCTACACCACCTGGCTCAGCGGTTTTTCGTTGCTCGTTCTCATCTTCTACATCGACGCCCCGTTATTCCTCATCGACCCGGCCAAGGTCGAGATGACCCGTTGGACGGCTGCTGCCATAGGAACTGCCACCCTGGTGCTGGGATGGATCGTCTACGAAGCGATCAGCCGGTCCGCGCTGTTGGACAGTCCCGTCTGGTACGGCGTGGTGTCTCTGGTTCTCATAACGGGTGTTGCCATCGGTCTCTCCATGGTCTTCACAGACCGCGGCGCCTACATCCATGTGGGAGCCCTCCTGGGGACACTGATGGCAGGGAACGTCTTTTTCATCATCATTCCCGCCCAGCGCGAGCTGGTGGCTGCGATGGAGGAGGGCCGAGAACCCGACGTTGAACTAGGGAAACACGCCGGTCAACGATCTCTTCACAACAATTACATGACCCTGCCCGTGCTGTTCATCATGATCAGCAGCCACTTCCCGTTCACATACGGACATGAGCGGAGTTGGGCTGTCCTCGGAGGGCTGATTGTGGTCGGCGCCGCCATCCGACACTGGTACAACCTGAGAGGCCAGGGTCATGACAATGTGTGGTTGATGCCCGCCGCGGCTCTTGGCATGATCGTCCTCGCCCTGGTGACCGTCCCATCATCGAACCGTTCCGTTGTTGACACCGAAACGGTCGCTTTTCAGAAAGGCGTCGACATTGTCCATGCCCGCTGCACTCCCTGCCATTCAGCCACGCCGACACAGCCCGGTTTTCCGGTCGCTCCCAAGGACATCGTCTTCGACACCTCCGACCAGATGGTCAACCAGGCCGCGCTCATAAGAGCATTCGCAGTCGACACGGAAATCATGCCTCTGGCCAACGTCACCAGCATGACAGACGAGGAGAGAGCCATCCTCGAGATATGGCTCGACGAGCACACCAACGGCTGACCACGCCTCACCAGGAATATCGAAGGTCATCGGTGGTCGCCGGCGAAATTCCTAATGTTGATGAGATGGATGTCGTCCTCGACCTTGTATTCATCTTCTCGCTGCGCCTGATCAGCGTGGGAATGTCCACCGTCAGGATCGTCCTCCTCGGGCGGGGCCGACGGGGACCAGCGACCCTGCTCGGCTTCTTCGAGTCGCTGATCTGGGTCCTGGTCGTGGCCAGGGTTCTCGACGGACTGGATGACCCTCTGCGCATGGTCGCCTTCGCCGCAGGATTCGCCGCAGGCACATACACGGGCTCGATCGTGGAAGAGTGGCTGGCGCTGGGTCAATCGATGGTCCGGGTCATCGCCCCGGTGGAGTCCACCCCCGTCGCGGACAGACTCCGCCAGGAGGAGATAGCCGTCACCGTCATCAATGGTGACGGTCGAGACGGTGAGGTGAGAATCACCTTTTGTGTCGTCCCCCGCAAGAGGGTCTCCAGCATCTTGCAGCTGATACGGGAGACGAATTCTGAGGCATACGTGACTGTGGAGCAGACAGCCTCGGTCGATCTGACCCAGATCAAGTCGTGACGAGCAAGTCGTGCGAGCAGGGCGCTACGAGTAGACGACGATTGACACCGCCACGTAGTGCACGGTGAAGGCAGCAATGGTCAAGGAGTGGAAGACCTCATGGAACCCGAACCAGCGTGGAAAAGGGTTGGGGCGCTTCAGGCCGTATATCACCGCCCCAACGCTGTACAACACTCCACCGACCGCTATCAGCACGACCACGGTGACGCCGGCGCCGGTTATCAGGTCGGGTAGAAAGATGACCGCTACCCACCCGATGACCACGTAAAGCGATGTGTACAACCATCGAGGTGCGCCGATCCAGAAGACCCTGAATATCACCCCGGCCAGCGCGCCGATCCACACGATCAGCAGCAAGCTCCGGCCCTTGCCCGGCGGAAGAGAGAGAACTGCGAACGGTGTGTAGGTACCGGCAATGATCAAATAAATATTCGAGTGGTCCATCCGTCGCAACAGTCCCTCGACGCGAGGTGTCCACGCGCCGCGATGAAATAGGGCGCTGGTAGCGAACAGCAGGGCGGCAGTCGTTGCGAATATGGCAGCCGCGATGCGTGCTTCTCCCATCTCCGCCCGCGCCACGAGCACGATCCCCACAACAACGGCGACAGGGAACATCACCGCATGCAGCCATCCCCTCGACTTCGGCTTGGGAATATGAGGACGTGCCACTTCGCGGTCAATCACATATGCAATCTATGTCTGGTGTCAGTAGATTTCCGCGTCGGTGCACTAGTGTCCCGGGTCGCAAATCATGCACAGAATCTCGCCCTGCCATCGACGCCCCTGGCTTCGTCCTCCGCCTTGACGCAGCTACGGCTGCGCCTTCGTTGTGCGTCCTTGCCAGAAACGCCGACGCCTGGGCGAGATCAGCACGAACTTACGACTCAGGACATTAGGCCAAACCAACTCTCTCCCGCACAGAGATCATCGTCCTTTCGGCCATTTTGCGTGCCCTGGCCGCACTCGATGCCATCACCTCGCCGACCTCTGCATCGGACATGCCTTCGTAAGCATCGCGGATCGGTTTGAGGCCCTCGGCCACGGCCTCGCCGACGGCGATCTTGAAAGTCCCGTAACCCAAAGCGCGGTACTCCGATACGAGGTCATCGATCGACCTGTCGCTGAAGAAAGAGAACATCTCCAAGAGATTCGAGATGCCCGGCTTGTTCGCCCGGTCAAAGCCAACCTCGGTTCCGGTATCGGTCACGGCCGACTTCACTTTCTTCATGATCTGGTCGGTGCCGTCGGTGAGCAGTATCCGTGACTTCGAGCTGGGGTCCGACTTCGACATCTTCGACGTCGGGTCAGTGAGTGACATGACCCGTGCCCCGATTTCAGGGGTGATCCTCTCGGGAACCGGGAACACCTCGCCAAAACGGCTGTTGAACCTCTCCGCCAGGTCGCGAGTCAGCTCCAGATGCTGGGCTTGATCGTTGCCGACAGGGACGGCATGGACCCTGTGTATGAGAATGTCCGCGGCCTGAAGAACCGGATATGCAAGCAATCCCAGGTTCTGGCCCCCCTTATCGGCCTTCTCCTTGAACTGAGTCATCCTCTCCAACTGACCGAGACCGGTGAGGGTGCCCAGGATCCAAGACAGCTCGACATGCTGAGGAACCTCGGACTGGTAGTAGAGAAGAGAACGGCTCGGGTCGATACCCGCGGCCAGGAGCATCTTGGCCACATCTGCCCGCTTGCTGCGAAGATCCGCGGGGTCATAAGGCGCGGTCATCGCGTGGAGGTCGACAACGCAGTAGATCGTGTCGTACTCGCTCTGCATCCGAACCCAGTTGCTCAGGGCGCCGATCAGGCTCCCGACATGGGGGTCACCGGTGGGCTGGATGCCCGAGAAAACACGCTTCCGGTCAGTCATCCGTCAGGTCCTCGCTCGAGACATGGCGTTTTTGCTCCGGCGGCGACATTAGCCAAGCACTCCCTGATCATTGAGGTAGGCCTCCTGAGCCTCCACGAGACCCCACGAATCGTTGAACACCGCCCCCTCGACACGGGCACCATCGAATCGTGTCGCCGATAGAGCAGCACCGGAGAGATCCACTCCTGACAGAATGGCTCCCCTGAAGTCCGCTCCCTCCAGGTCCGAACCCGAGAGGTCTGCGCCGGCGAGGTTGGCACCCGCAAGATTGCTCAGTGAGAGATTGGAATCCCTGAAGTCGACACCAGCGAGGGCGACACCTCTCAGATCACAATTCTTGAGATAAAGCCGACGTAGATCGGGGCTCGACGGTCGCCAGGCGCGAAGATCCAGACCCAGCAAGACCTTCCCCCGATACTTGTCGTATTTGACCGCTCCGAGGAACCGGTCCAATTGCTCCGGACGAATCGACCCGCTGGTGAATCGCTGGTCACCCGCCCAGGGGTCGGCGACGTTGTGATAGGACGAGTTGATCTCCCACCATCCCAGGCGATCCTCGGAAAGGAGTTCGA
>JAPUJM010000234.1 GCA_027296205.1 Actinomycetota bacterium | reverse complement strand
GCCTCGTGTCCGATCACCCTTCATCGCGAGAACGACGCCCGCGAGTTCCTCGACGCACCCGATGGAACGATCGTCAGATACGCCGTCGCTCTCGGTTACCCGGCCGAGGATGCCCGGCCCGCCAAGTTCGGTGGCCGCAAGGGCGCCCAATCCGTGGTCAAGCAGGATCGTTACTAGTGGTCTGTCGTAAGAGGGGCCGCTAGCTCAAGCTACCGTCATTCGACTCATGACTGACACCCTCGTAGAGGCGCGTGGCCTCACCAAGCGATTCGACGACCTGACGGCGGTCGACGGGATCGACTTCGACATCCATCAGGGCGAAGCCTTCGGTTTCCTTGGCCCCAACGGAGCGGGGAAGACCTCGACGATGAAGATGATCACCACCGTCAGCCCCATCACCGAGGGAAAGATGACGGTGTTCGGACTCGACCCGACCACACAGGGTCGATCGATCCGTCAGCGCATCGGCGTTGTCCCCCAAGAAGACAATCTCGATCTCGAGCTGACGGTTTCCGAGAACCTCTACATCTACGGCCGCTATCACGACATGAAGAAAGCCGACATAATGCCGCGTATCGAGGACCTCCTCGATTTTGCACAGCTCAGCGAGCGCAAGGACTCCGAAGTCGAGCCCCTTTCTGGGGGAATGAAGCGTCGCCTCACCATCGCCCGTGCCCTGATCAACGACCCGGACCTCATCATCCTCGATGAGCCAACCACCGGGCTGGATCCCCAGGCCCGGCACCTCCTCTGGGACCGGCTCTATCGACTCAAGCGTGATGGGGCGACCCTCATCATCACAACGCACTACATGGACGAGGCCGAGCAACTTTGCGATCGGCTGGTGGTGATGGACCAGGGGAAGATCGTCGCCGAAGGATCACCCCGCGAGCTCATCGAGCAGTATGCGCCTCGGGAAGTCGTCGAGCTCAGATTCGACGACGAACAGAAGGACGACGCTGTCGTCAAGATGGACGGTGTCGCGGCTCGTTCCGAGGTCCTGGCAGATCGAGTCCTTCTCTACACCGACGACGCCGACGACACCCAGCGAACGCTCAACGACCGCGGGATCCACCCCGAGCAGGTGCTCGTCCGAAGATCAACACTCGAAGATGTCTTCCTCCGTCTTACGGGTCGGAGACTGATCGACTGATGACAATCGTCTCCCGCTCACTTCGATTCGCCGAGTCGGAGGTCATCGCCTACCGCCGAACCTGGCGGGGCACGGTCATCACCTCCTTCGTCAACCCGGTGCTATTCCTCGCAGCCATGGGCGCCGGCCTCGGTTCTCTGGTCGATGCGGGCAGCGATGACCTCGGTATCCCCTATCTCGCATTCGTGGCTTCGGGGTTGATGGCCGCGACGGCGATGCAAAACGGAGCTGGGGACGGATCGTTTCCGGTGATGGCCGGGGTTATGTGGCGAAAGAACTTTCATGGGACCATCACGACGCCGTTGGGTCCCTCAGACATCATCTGGGGCAGGTTGATCTGGGGTGTGGCCCGTCTCGTCTTCGTCCTTGTCGTGTTTGCAATCATCGCCGCGCTGTTTGGTGCAATGGAACTTGGACCGGCTCTGATGGCAATCCCGCCCGCGGTGCTGACCGGTCTCGCCTTTACCACCGTCATCACCGCCTGGACCCTCACTCAGGACGATGGGAGAAGCCTCTCCACCCTCTTCCGATTCGCCATCGTGCCATTGTTTCTCTTCTCTGGAACCTTCTTCCCGATCAGTCAACTCCCGGACTTCCTCGAATCAGTTGCGTACATCACTCCGCTGTTTCACGGGGTGGAACTGGTTCGGAAGATCGCCCTACCAGCCGCCGACGCATCGATCGTGACCGGGGTGCCGATCTGGGCCTCGGTTCTCTATCTATCCGTGATGATGGCCATTGGCATCTACCTCTCGGTGCGCTTCCTCGACCGGAGGCTTCGGCCATGAGCGTCCAAGCCCCGAGCAGGCTCACTCCGATCGGCAAGGTGACCCCATTCCGGGCCCAGCGGATCTGGGAAAAGAACTACATCGCCTATCGCCGCCTGTGGAAGGTGATCTTCAGCGGGTTCTTCGAGCCCGTCTTCTATCTGTTCGCAGTAGGAGTCGGAGTTGGTGCACTCGTCGGCGATATCACATTGCCGAACGGCACGCAGATCCCATATGCCGCCTTCGTCGCTCCGGCGATGATGGCGGCATCGGCCATGAACGGCGCGGTAATCGAGACGACCTTCAACATCTTCTTCAAGCTCAAGTTCCAGAAGGTGTATGAGGGTGTTCTCACGACGCCAATGCAACCCTCGGACATCGCCATCGGCGAGATCGGTTGGGCCCTGTTGCGCGGCGTCCTCTACTCGACAGCATTTGTCATGGTCATGTTCTCCATGGGAATGACCGAGTCCTGGACGGCGGTGCTGGCCATCCCGGCCGCGACACTCGTCGGATTCGCCTTTGGCGCCGTCGGCATGGCCGCCACCACCTTCATGCGCTCCTGGCAGGACTTCGATCTCGTGACCCTGGTGACGATGCCTCTCTTCCTGTTCTCTGGCACTTTCTACCCCCTCGAGGTCTACCCACCGCTGATTCAGAACATCGCCAAGATCTCACCGCTCTATCACGGCACAGAACTGCTACGCGGGTTCACACTTGGCCTCGTCGACTGGACGATGGTCGGTCATGCCACCTACCTGGTTGTGATGGGTCTGATCGGGGCAGCCATCGCCAATCGTCGGCTCGACGCAATGCTGCGCAAGTAGTCGTCAGCCCCTAGCGGTGTGTCGCCCAAGTAATGGCTAACGCTTCACCAACAGTGCGCCAAACGGCACCACCCCGTTCGGATTCGGCCTATTCGATAGCCTCTGGCGAACCCACTGCGTGGTACCAGTCTTGTTCATCGACCTTCTTCCACGGCTCCACGTCGTACTTGCCGGGAGGATGATCCTCGAGAATCCAGGGATCGTATGCCACATCAACCGTGTCATTCGGCTTTCGCTCCACCGGGGAGTGACCGTGCGCCCTTCGGTCCAGCACGCTCTGATGCACGATTGGCTGATCTGATCGTTGGGGATCCCAACTGCGAACCTTCTTGATATAGAGCTTCGCTGTTGGTTTCCAGCGGGAATCGTGCATCACACCGGCCGCGTCTTCATAGATGGGCTCCAGATCCGCTCGAACATAGACGCCACATTTCGCCGCCTGCTCCGTCAACCAAACCAGCGGAATGCTCGACAAGGTCTGGCCGCTCCGGTACCCGCCTCCCACATCAGTATGCATACCCACGAACCAGACCTGCTTCAGGAATTGAGTTTGGGGGTTGGGTGGGGGGTAGTTCCACAATTTCGGATGGAACGTCCTCCGCTCGTCATCGACAGCCAACGCCTGGTAGGCGTTGTTCACGTTCGCGCTCAAGTCGAGATCATGGAACTTCCACCCAAAACCGGGAATCTGGTCGATGAGCGAGGCAACGGACTTGATGGGAAACCCGAGTGCCGCCACAGTGTCGTAACAGCCGAGGAACTCGATGTTCGTGTACATCGTGCCGTTGGCACGTACGAAATCGTCGACTCGCATGCCAAAGTCGCGCTTTTTACGCTTCCTATAGATCTTGAAAGCCTGCTTGATCAGCTTCGGGCGAGATCGGGGCAGGATCCCGAAGTGAAAGATGAAACCTGACAGGCTGCGCACCGTGGCCGCGCCACGACTGAAGCCGATCAGATAAATCCTGTCGCCGACCTCAAACTGCTCGAAGATGAACTGGTAGGCCTGCCGAATGTTTCTCGAGAATCCTCTGCCGAACGCATTCCCGGTGACCTTGCGCCAACCAGTTCCAACCCCGGCGTCGTAATAAACCACCTGCCGCTGTGTCCGATCCTCCACCATGTCGAACATCCGGTAGATGTTCGTGTTATGGCCCTCACCGCCCTCCTGTCCCGTCCCATCAGATAGGACGACAATGTTCTTGGACACTCGGACTCCT
>JAPUJM010000233.1 GCA_027296205.1 Actinomycetota bacterium | reverse complement strand
TCGGCAAGGCGATTCTGGGCGTAAGGGTGGTCGGTTCGGACGGAACACTCGTGTTGCAGGGACGCCAGGCCCTCGTTCGCGCCATCACCTATCCGCTGAGCTTCGTCATTTTTGGCCTCGGTCTGGTCGGGGTCGTGTTCGGGAGAGAACGCAGGGCCTGGCACGACCACTTCGCCGGCTCGGCCGTCGTCTATGACTGGGGGAGCCGGACCGCGGCAATGCCGACGCCGCTCGCTCGATTCCTGGAACGCCGGGCCGAGGAAGAGGAATAGCTCAAAACGGCGTTCCTGATCCAGGACGCGTTGCATTTGGTCGTTTGGCCGCGGGGAATGGGTGCTAGCCCCGGAATCGACCCGGATCGGTGGTCGAGGGGTCAACGCCAGCCTCGGCCAGCATCTCAGGAATCTCGGTGCCGATCACTTGGCTGGCGAGAAGAGCTCCGTAGGCAGGTGAAGTCTGAATTCCGGTGCCTCCCTGACCGACCAGCCAGAAGAAGCCGGGGGCCGTGGGCTCCTCACCGATCACGAGGTCCCGATCCGGCGAGAAGGTGCGTAGACCGGTCCACTGGGAGTTGACCGACCTGATGCCGAGGGTGGTGGCTTCGTTGATCAATTCGATCGCCAAAGCGACATCCTCCATCCGTGGCTTGGCGTCTGTGGGCTCGGAGGGCTTCTCTTCAGCCAGCGAGCAGAGCAACTGGACGCCGTCCGGCTTGAAATAGAAACGCTGGTCGGCGTCGACCACCATCGGCCAGTGGGCGTAGTCCTGGTTTCCGGGAACCATGAACGCTGTTCGCCGCATTGGATGAAGCCCTATCGACTCGATGTCCGCAAGAGCCGCGACACGATCACCCCAGGCTCCGCTCGCGTTGACGATCGACCCACATGTGAGGGTGGCGTCGCCCGCCTTGACGATCCAACCAGACCCTTTCCGCCCAATCGCGGTGACAGGCGACCGGGTACGGATCTCGGCGTCATGCATACGGGCGATGCGCACAAAGGCCTGTTGCAATGCAGCCACGTCAATGTCCCGGGCAGAAGGCTCGAACAGGCCCCCGGTGATGTGGTCGGGTTTCAGGACCGGGACGAGACCGAGAACTTCGTCCGGCGAGATCAGCCGCGATCCAGCTCCCGATTCCTCACCTTCCCGGGCGATCTCCACGAGACCCGGCATTTGAGTCTCGTCGGCGGTCCAGAGGAGGCCGCGGGGGGTGACCAAAGGCGCATCGGTCGATCCTTCGGGCGGGCTCTCCAAAAAGGCTCGGCTGGCTAGACCGAGAGGGCGGGATCCCTGCGCCCCGTAGTTGACCACGAAGAGTGCGGCCGATCGGCCTGTGGTGTGATAGGCCAGCGCCGATTCCATCTCCACCAGGGTCACCGAGCCATGAGGAGCCAGGTGGGCGGCCGCCGAAACGCCGGCGATTCCCCCTCCGATGACGACGAAGTCCGTCACGGGGTGATGATGACGCGTCCCATGGCCTTCCGATCGGCGACCCAGCGCAGCGCGTCCTGACCCCGGTCAAGGGGGTATGTCTTCTGGATCACGGGTTTGAGTTTGTCCCCCACCACCCACTCCACGACCTGTCTCGAGTTGGCCGCATGCTTGTCCGGTTCCTCCATGGTGAAGCGACCCCAGAAAACACCGACTACGGAGTTGCCTTTGAGGAGAGGGAGATTGAGAGGAATCTCGGGGATGGTCCCCGTGGCGAAGCCGACGACCAGAAGCCGGCCACCCCATCGTGTTGATCGCAGAGCGAGCTCTGTCGCCTCACCGCCCACGGGGTCATAAACGACGTCAACGCCCGCTCCATCGGTCGCTGCGTCAATCCCATCCCTAAGTTGGGTTTCGTCGTAGCGAATGACGTGGTCTGCCCCGGCATCGGTGATGAATCGCGCCTTCTCGGTCGATGAGACAGCAGCAATCACATTGGCTCCGAGCGCCTTGCCGATCTGGACTGCTGCCAATCCGACACCGCCGGCGGCGCCCAGGACCAGCAGTGTCTCGTGTTTCTGAAGCTCCGCCCGGTCAACCAATGCGTGATAGGAGGTGCCGTAGGTGCCGGGAAGGGTGGCGCCCACCTCGAACGGGATCGACTCCGGAAGCATCGTCGTGTTCGAAGCGAGCAGGACCACCTTGTCCGCCATGCCCCCGTACGAACGGAAACCGGATACCCGATCACCCGGCGACAGACCGGGTGCCTGGTTTGCCACCACCACGGTTCCGGCCATTTCGTAACCAGGTGCGAAAGGGGGGTCGGGTCTTATCTGATACTCACCTTTGACCATCAGTGTGTCGGCGAAGTTGACCGCAACCGCCTCGACTTCGATCAGCAAAGATCCCGGCGTTGGCTCTGGCTCGGGGAGCTCTCCCACCCGTAGGGCGTCAATCCCCTGGTAGTCATCGCAGATCAAGGCTCGCATCGGGTCAGCCTACGACTGCCATAGCGCTGGTGGGTCTGACACAATCAGGATATGCCAGTAGAGCCGGAGGCGTCACGCTTCGATCTCCCCGATCCTCTTGACGCGGAGGGCGATGTTGTGGCTGTCGGGGGGGATTTGGCCCCGGGGACGATTCTGCAGGCATACCGGAAGGGAATGTTCCCGATGCACCTTCCCGACGGGCACCTCGGATGGTGGTCACCAGTCGAGCGTACGGTGATCCCACTCAACGGGCTTCGCATCACCAGATCGCTGCGTCAGTCCTCGCGCCGGTACATCGTGACGGTGGACGAGGACTTTGCCGGTGTAATTTCCGGATGCGCCTACCCCGAGCGGGATGAGTCGTGGATCACCGCAGAGTTCACCGAGGCCTACTCCGAGTTGAATCGTCTCGGATGGGCTCACTCCATCGAGGTGTGGGACTACAAGAGAGAGCTGGTTGGGGGTCTCTACGGAGTGGCGATCGGAGGGCTTTTCGCCGGCGAATCGATGTTCCACCGAGCCACGGACGCGTCGAAAGTCGCTCTCGTGCATCTAGTCGTCGTCATGAACGAGGGTGGGGGAAGTCTTCTCGACGTGCAGTGGCAGACTCCTCATCTCGAGTCATTGGGGGCGGAGGTCATCGGCAGAAAGACGTATCTGAACGACCTCGAGAGCGCGCTGATGATGCCGGGACCGTTCGCTGGTCCATCCACCGGAGCGACCGGTTAGAGTCGCCGTCGTGCTCAGCGAGTGGCACTTTGCGGGCTGTTGTAGCGGGCGTTGATCTCACCGCGATGGGTCGGCGTGTTGCCGATCGGTCGAGGATCATCGCCGAGAGTACAGGGGTCGATCTCAATCTGGTTCATGTCCTCGAGCCGGTCGGCGAAGCAATGATCGATCCGGGTTTGGCGAGGCTGATGCGCGAGCATCAACAAGCGCAGGCTGAAAAGCTTGCTGCGTGGTGTCAGGAACGGAGCAGCGTCGATGTCAATATCGACGTTGTGAAGGGCTCCCCGTCGTGGGAGCTTGCCTCTCGTGCCAAAGGCGCCGAACTGGTCGTAGTCGGCTCGTCAACCATCGATGCTTTCACCGCCGGTCCGGTGGCAAGGCGAGTTGCCCGGATGGCCAGGTCCGACGCGCTCGTCGTTCGACGTCAGCCACGCGTTCCGTACCGTCGGATCATTGTCGGGATCGATTTCTCCCAGGCCTCACGTATCGCCGTGGAGCGCTCGCTGACGCTGTTCCCCGAGGCTGATATCACGGTTCTCTACTCACTGCCGTCCCGCTTCGACTTGGTGCTGTCGGATGCCGGGCTGTTCAATGAGGAACTCGATGCCTCGCGTGTGTCCAGACTCGAGGCGGCAGCCGATCGAATGGACGCATTTGCGCAACCCTGGAGCGGGATTGTCCGGACCCTGATCGCAGACGGGCCGCCGACCGAAACAATCGATGAGGTGGTGAGGCGCCGAAACGCCGATCTCATCGTGGTGGCCAGCCGCGGCGCCACCGCCACGCGTATGGTGTTGTTGGGCACTGTGGCTGAGGAACTTGTGGCACGTTCTCCGTGCGACGTCCTCGTAGCCAGGTGTCCTTCGTCATTTCGTCGCCCGTGATCGAAACGCCGATCTGGGACACAGGCGAGTAGCCAAAACAGTCGCGCAATGTCTATCGAGTCTGGTCGTGTCGAGACGTCCGATGTCGCCATCGAGGCAGATATCTATCCGACTTGGGCTTCGATGCTCCTGTCACCCATCGGTGGGCGGGCCACGTCGGGTATACCCCTGATTGGGCACCGATCTATGACGAGCTGAAGCCGGAATCTGGGCGGTGGGTGTCTACTGCGGCCGCGGAAACGTTTTCGGGTCGGCGTACGCGAGAGTCGCGGTGCGATCAGCGATCGCGGGAAGGCAGGAACAGTTGATCTAGCACTACTCGGTCGAGGTTGATTCAGCGGCCTCGACCAGCATCTGACCCAGTTGTTGGCTATCGACAGCGAGGCTCACCAGGACATCCTCGTGGATGCCGTCCCAGATTCCTGGCCCGGGATCCGAAAGCCGCAGGGTCATCCTCGTACCCCCGTCATCGAGCTTCTCGAGTTGCTGCGTCCATGCCCACTGGTCGGTCACCCCTTCGTAGTCGCTCTTCGTGGTGATGTAGGAGAACGGCCGCCAGTCGGCGATGTGCTCGATGATCACGTCGTCGCCGTGAGCGCAATGATTGATGGTGCCTTTGCCCCGACGGCCCTCCGTGACGGTTGCCAGATCCGTAACAGTGGACTGCCAAATTATTCGCTTCGCCGGGTTGGTTATGTGCTCCCAGACAACCGCCGGGGCGGCCGGTGTGTCGAAACTGACCTCGAATACCGCGTCATCACTGGTGACGTAATCACGATGCCGCTCCTGTTCGAACGCCCAACGCTGGGCCAGATCTTGAATGAAAACCGGCACCTCACCGATTCCATCGAGTGTCTCTGTGTGGGGGACGAACCCGAGGATGCCTGGATCTATCGACATCGTGTTCAGGATCGTCTCGGTGTAGACGGCATAGGCGGGTTTGCCGATCACCGCTCCCGACGTCCCCTTGGCGAGGCGATGAACCAGGATCACGTCGGGTCCAGTCAACTCCTTGGATCCGGCAATCTTTCGGACCACGTACTCGCCGTCGTGGATGAAGAATTTGAGGTCGAGTGACGGTATCAGCACACATGCGTTGCACTCGCAGGTCGTGGAGTGGAGGATGTCGCGCAGACGCTTGCGAAAGCCGAAGTATGCAGTCTCAACGGTGTCCATGATCATCGAGGGATTCAGTGACGTGGATGTTTGGTAGGCGAACGCGGCGTCACCCTCGAGCTTGGAAAGCTTGAAGGTCGGTTCGACATCGTCGACCAACGTCTCGAGCAGGTCGGCCAGTACATCCTGGGCGTGCATCAGTTCGGTTCCCGCCAGGTAGTCGGTGTACCCGGTGATGTCTGCCAACAGGAGACATCCCTGGTCGGGGGTGCCCAGATCACGTGTCATGAGGTCACCGAGGCTAACCGACCACAGCAGGAAGCGTCACAGTGAAAGTCGTGCCGTCGGGGGTGCTGTCCACGGTGATGTCACCCCCGACCCGGCTGATGATCGTGTGCACTGTGTGAAGACCCAGCCCGGTTCCCTTTCCGGGTTCCTTGGTGGTGAAGAAAGGGTCAAAGATCCGCTCGGCAACGTCTGCCGGCATCCCGTGCCCGCTGTCGGCGACTGTGATGATCACCGAATCCGAGACATTCCGGGCAGTCATCGTGAGCGTGCCGCCATCTTCCATCGCATCGGCAGCGTTGTCGATGAGGTTGGTCCAGACCTGGTTCAAGTCGCGTCCGGGTGCCTCGACGGACGAGAGGTCTCCGGCGAAGTCCGTCAGGACTTCGATGTCCCGGAGCTTGTGTTTGAGGAGCACGAGCGTGTCTTCGATGCCGGCAGTCGGAACAATCTCCTGGATGGGAGCCTGGTCGAGGTAGGAGTATTCCTTGACGATTCTGACCAACTCCGAAATTCGCCGCGCCCCGACCCCCACTTCGCCTATCACCTGTTCCGCCATCGCTCTCAGAGCGATCCAGCTGGCGAAATGCGTGGCGAGGTCCGGGTTGAGTTGATCTACTGCCTGCTCCAGCGATTCGGTGGTCCATCCCGCTTCGACCAGCGCCGGCGCCAGTTCCCAGGGGTCGATGACATTCAGGCCGGTCAGCCAGACAGCGACGACATCCTCGGCGTCGCTTCTTTCCAGGGCGCTCATCTGGCCCGGTGGCTCGGGGGCGGCCAACTCGGCGCCTTCCCCGAGCGAGCGGGCGAGGACCACGGCTTCCTGGCCCAGATTGTCGTAGATGCGGGAGAGCTCCTGGGCACTCCGGCCCACGGCCGCCGCAGGGTTGTTCAACTCGTGCATCAGCTGAGCAGCCATCTTCCCCAATGCAGCCATCCGCTCTTCGTGGCGGAGTGACTCCTCGATTCCCCGCAGTCGGGAGGTGACGGTGCGAAACATACGACGGACCACCCGCGGGTCGCTCAGCAGATCTTCAAACGCTGCCACAGGGACCCTTATGACAAGCGTCTTTGCGGATGCCGAGACTGTCGCGGTCCGTGGCGCCTCGTCAAGCAGAGCAATCTCCCCAACAACCTCGCCGGGATGGATTCGAGCCAACTCGACCTCCTTCGATGAGCTGTGTTTGGTCACCACCAGTTCGCCTTCGACCACGACATACATCTCTTCTGACTCGCTTCCCTCTTCGATGATCACGGTGCCAGGCTCCAACGTGATCTGCTCAGACAGCTCGCAGACGCGCTCGATCAGTTCGTCGCTGAGGTCGGCGAAGTAGGGGAGACCGCGGAGAATCTCAGCCGTAGTCGTCACAGAGACGATAGATGTTGATGCACGAAACGGATCGCCGCCGAGCCCTCTCCGGTTGCCGCGGCCACTCTTCGGATCGACCCGTGTCGAACGTCACCCGCCACGAAGATCCCGGGGACCGAGGTTTCCAGCGGCATTGGATCGCGATCGACGTTCCAGCCTTTGAGATGCTCGATGTCTGTCCCCGACAGAACGAAGCCGCGGTCATCGAGTTGCACTACTCCGTGGAGCCAGTCCGTGTGTGCCCTCTGGCCGATGAATATGAACACGGCGCCGGCTTCGACCTCGGTGGTCTCCTCCGACTCGAGGTTCTTGAGGACGATGGACTCGAGGTGGTCGCCCCCCTTGGCTTCGAGGAGTTGCGATTTCGGCATGATGCCAACCGAGTCGTTGGCCTCGATGTTGTCGATCAGGTATTGCGACATCGTCTCCGAGAGATCGCTTCTTCGTATCACAATGGTGACCGAGTCGGTGAATCGGGTGAGGAACAGAGCCGCCTGACCGGCGGAATTTCCCCCGCCGAATACGTACATCGGCTGCCCACGGTGGTAGTTGGCCTCGATGTTGGACGTGCCGTAGTACACGCCCGCGCCGGACAATTCGTCAAGACCCCCGGCGGAGAGATGTCGGTAGGCGACGCCGCTGGTTACGACGAGCGCCTTGGTGGTGAGCGTCGAGCCGTCTGCCATATGGAGGAGCTTGTACGGATCCTTCCGCTCCACTCTCTCCA
>JAPUJM010000232.1 GCA_027296205.1 Actinomycetota bacterium | reverse complement strand
CCCGGGCGAGTTCTATGCCTTGCCGCAGTCGCCACAACTCTTCAAGCAGCTGCTGATGATTGCTGGTGTCGAGCGCTATTTCCAGATTGCTCGTTGTTATCGGGACGAGGACTTCCGCGCCGACCGCCAATTGGAATTCACCCAACTCGACCTCGAGGGCTCGTTCTGGGATCGAGATGAGGTGCTCGAGACCATTGAGGCGGTACTGGCAGCAGTCACCAAGGAGATACGCGGAATCGATGTGCCCCGTCCGTTCCCCCGTCTCACCTGGCAAGAGGCGATGGACCGATATGGCTCCGACAAGCCGGACATGAGGTTTGGCATGGAGATAGTCGACCTCTCTGACCTATTTCGAGGGTCGGAGTTTGGTGTCTTCAAAGGCGCGCTGGAGGCCGGCGGGACGGTTAGGGGGATCAACGTCGGGCGCCAGGAATGGTCCCGGAGTCGGGCGGACGCCATGACGGAGCGGGCCAAGGAGCTGGGCGCCATGGGTCTGGTCTGGATGGTGACCCAAGACGATGGCTCTCTTCGTTCCCCGGTGGCCAAGTTATTGGGCGACGCCGAGATCGAAGGCATCAAATCTCGGATGGAGGCCTCCCCGGGCGATGTTCTTCTGATCGCAGCGGACCGGTGGCGTACAACCGTTGGGGTGCTGGGTGGCTTGCGTCTCGACCTTGGCAGACCGGAGAATCACGATGATCTGGCCTACCTGTGGGTCGTCGATTTTCCCTTGTTCGAAGAGGGCGAGGATGGCTCGATCACCTTCTCCCACCATCCGTTCACGGCGCCAACGTCGATCGATGACATGGCAAACGACCCTGCGAACGCCATCTCCAAGGCTTACGACGCGGTTCTCAACGGTGTCGAACTGGGTAGCGGATCGATCAGGATCCACGATCCCAAAGTGCAGCGGCAGGTCTTTGAGATCCTGGGAATCGACGGAGAAACTGCAGAGCGGCGCTTCGGATGGTTCCTCGAAGCCCTCGAATACGGAACGCCACCCCACGGAGGATTTGCGTTCGGTGTCGATCGGTTGGTGATGGTGCTTCAGAACGAGACCTCGATTCGAGAAGTCATTCCCTTCCCAAAGACTCAAACTGGACTCGACCCGATGACCGGTGCGCCAACGTGGGTCGACGAAGACCAGCTCGCCGAGCTTGGTGTCGATCTGACCGCCGAATCAAAGCTGCGCCGGGACGGGACAGACGACGAGATAGGCGAAGACGGCTCTGAAGAGAGCGGGTAATCAAGGGGTGATCGTTACCCTCCACCCCACCAGCGACACCAGGAACCTCCTTGGATAGCAATCAGATTCGTCAGGCCTTCACGGACTTCTTTGTCGAACGCGATCATGAGGTGCGGCCTTCGGCGTCGTTGATCCCCGTCGATCCGACGCTGTTGATCACCAACGCCGGAATGGTCCCCTTCAAGCCCTTCTTCCTCGGCGATGAGGAGCCACCCTGGCTTCGGGTCGTCTCCATCCAAAAGTGCGTGCGCACGATCGACATCGACATCATCGGCACCACAAAACGCCACCTCTCCTTCTTTGAGATGATGGGCAATTTCAGCTTTGGCGACTACTTCAAGGAGACGGCCATCCCCTGGGGTTACGAGTTCTGCACCGAGACACTTGGACTCGACCCCGAGCGCATGTGGTACACGGTCCACGACACCGATGAAGAAGCCGCCGAGATCTGGATAGACGGTGTTGGTGTTCCTGCCGAACGGGTACAGCGCGGCGGTAATGACAACTTTTGGCAGATGGGCGTACCCGGTCCCGCGGGCCCGAGCTCGGAGATCTTCTGGGATCGTGGCGAGGAATTTGGCAGTGCCGGCGGACCCATCGGCGGGAATGAGGATCGGTACCTAGAAATCTGGAATCTGGTGTTCATGCAGAACGTCCAGGACGAGCCGTACCACGTTGTCGGCGATCTCCCGGCCAAAAACATCGACACCGGCATGGGGCTCGATCGCATAGCTGTTGTTCTCCAAGACGTGCCGTCGGTGTTCGACATCGACACAACGCGCGAAGTGCTGCGGACAGCGGAGAGATACACGCGTCTCGAGTATGGGGCGAATGAGAAATCTGACATCTCTCTGCGAATTCTGGCGGATCACGGACGAGCGGTCACGTTTCTCATCGGAGACGGTGTTGTGCCGTCCAACGACGGACGTGGATACGTGTTGAGACGGGTACTTCGCAAGGCGGTTCGTCATGCCTGGCAATACGGCGTCGAGGAGCTGATCATGCCCCAGCTGGTCGAATCGACCATCGAGCTCATGGGCGGCGCCTATCCAGCGCTTGCAGAGAGGAAAGACTTCATCCTCGACGTCGTCACCCGTGAGGAGGAGAAGTTCAGAAGGACCCTCGAGTCCGGTCATCAACTGCTTGACACCGAGCTGTCCGAGGCTCAGGAGGCGTTGAGTGGCGCGGCGGCGTTCAAACTCCATGACACCTTCGGATTCCCGATTGATCTGACCAAGGAGATAGCCGCCGAGCGTGGAGTCGACGTTGATCTCGAAGGGTTCGAGGTGGAGATGTCGGCGCAGAGAGAACGCGCCCGCGCCTCATGGAAGGGGGGAGCGGCGGTTGATGCAGCCGAGGTCTATCGGGGGGTTCTCGACACCAATGGCCTGACCGAGTTTGTTGGCTACGACCACGAAGTCTCCGAGGGTGTCGTTCTGTCGATGGTGTCTGACGCCGAGACGCTCGATCGCGCCGAAGAGGGTCGGGAAGTGGAGATCTTTCTCGACAAGACTCCCTTTTACGCCGAATCCGGTGGCCAAGTAGGCGACACGGGTGTCATCGAGACCGAGACAGGTTCGGCGGTGGTGGTCGACACCCAACACGTCATTCAGGGCCTCCATGGGCACCGTGCCACGGTCACCAACGGCTACCTCGCCGTGGGTCAAACTGCACGGACAACCATCGACAGTCCGCGGAGAGAAGCCATACGCAAGAGCCACACAGGGACTCATGTTCTTCATTGGGCGCTGCGAGATGTCCTCGGCGATCACGCCGAGCAGGCCGGGTCGTTTGTTGAGCCCGGTCGCATTCGCTTCGATTTTTCCCACTTCTCTCAGGTTGCATCCGAGCAACTTGCGGAGGTGGAACTCGAGGTCAACGCCAGACTGGTCGCCAACCACGGGGTGACGACCACGGTGACCTCCAGACAAGAGGCGGAGACGATGGGGGCTCTGGCTTTCTTCGGCGACAAGTACGGGGAGACGGTTCGCGTCGTCAAAGTCGGCGAGTTCTCGACCGAGTTCTGCGGCGGGACCCATGCGTCGAGCTCGGGACAGGTCGGTCCTCTGGTGTTGCTCTCGGAGTCCTCGATCGGCTCCAATCTGAGACGTGTCGAGGCATTGACCGGGATGGCTGCCTACGACCATCTCGTCTCCGTTCGTGGCGCCCTGGCCCGCGCCGGCGGCCTATTGAGGGTTTCTCCGGCGGACGTGCCGGGTCGTCTAGAGCAACTGCTCGACAAGGTTGCCGGCTTGGAAAAGGATCTTGCCGCCATTCGCGCCCAGAGCCAGAGCTCGGTTGCCGAGGAGCTGGCGGCCCGGGCGGACAAGGTTGGTGAGTCGGGCTTGGTGGTAGCCGACGTTGGCGAGATCAACGGCAACGAGCTGCGCCAACTCGCCCTCGGGGTGCGAGATCGGTTGGCTGGTCCCAGTGTGGTCATCGTTGGCTCAGCTGCCGGCGCCAAGGGGGCTCTGGTCGCCGTTGTGTCCAAAGATCTTATGGACAGAGGTATTTCTGCCGCCGAGCTGATTGGAGAGGCGGCGCGAGAACTCGGAGGCGGAGGGTCGAGGGACCCCGAGCTCGCCCAGGCAGGTGGCCCCAAGGGCGGGCGGCTCGGTGTCGCCCTGGAGAAGGCGAGAACGGGGGTCGAGCAGGCCCTGGCCGCGCTGTGACCCGGTATCTCGGCGTCGACTACGGGACAAAGCGCGTAGGGCTGGCCATCAGCGACGGGCTCGGGGTCACGGCCCGCCCTCTCCAGGTGGTAGCGCGGTCCGCTGTGGTCGAGCGTGTTCGAGAGCTACACGAGGAATACACGGTCACGACGATGGTTGTCGGTCTCCCCACCGGGCTCGCCGGGCAGGAAGGGGCTTCGGCTGTCGGCGCTCGAGCCCTGGGCGATGAGCTTTCGGCTGCAACGGGGATTCCTGTCGAGTATCTCGATGAGCGCTTCACCTCGAAGCTGGCTGAGGACGCATTGCTCCAATCAGGAATGAAGAGACGCCAACGACGTGAAACCGTGGACAAGGTCGCTGCTGCCATCATCCTTCAGGACTACCTGAACATTCGGGCCGCCAATGGGAACCACGAAGCCGACTGAAACGTCGAACACCTAGAACTTGACATGACTTTCGAACCTGTACCCGAGCAGCCCTTCTGGGCAAGGATCCTCAAGATCGGTCTGGCCGCCGGCATGGTGGCCCTGACGGCCGTCCTGGTGATCGGCGGCGCCTCATACCTGGGCCGGCAGGTCGGTGCAGCCATTGGCCCGGAAGAAGCGACGGGTGCCCCCATCGATGTGGAGCCGGGGCAACCGGTCGAGGTCGTGATTGCCAGTGGCTCGTCCGGCCAGGACATCGGTGCGATGCTCGCGGCGCAGGGAGTTGTGCATTCGGCCCTTGAGTTTGAGGTGGCCGTTCGCAACGTCGACGCAGCATCGCGACTGCAGGCCGGCAGCTACGCCCTCACCACCCTCATGGATCCCGCCGAAGTGGTGGCCGTTCTCGTCGCCGGTCCCGCGCCGGCCGTGTACCGGGTCACGGTTATCGAGGGCCTCCGGGTCGAGGAGATGCTCGTTGCTCTTGCCGAGATCACACCGCACGAGTACTCAGATTTCGAGGATGCTCTCATCGGGGGTGATGTCGTGAGCTCACTTCGCGAGATGCCGGAGCAACCGACGTTGTCCGACTGGGAAGGTTTGCTCTTTCCCGACACCTACGAGTTCACCAGGTCTGCTCGCCCCGAGTCGATTCTGCAAAGAATGGCATCCACGATGGAGCAGCGTGTCAACAGCATCGACTGGTCGGACTGGAGGGCTCTCGGATACACCGACTATGAAGGGATCGTCCTCGCGTCGATGATCGAGACCGAGGTGCTGTTGGATGATGAGCGCGCCGTTGTTTCGAGCGTGATTCACAATCGCCTCGCCGAGGGGATGAAACTCGACATCGACGCCACCGTTCTGTATGCCCTGGGTACTCGAGACGTGACCCGCTTCGACCGGACATTCGATTCGCCCTACAACACGTATGTGGTTGCCGGGCTGCCACCGACTCCGATCGCTTTGCCTGGCAAGGCTTCTCTCGCTGCGGCTGCCTCGCCTGAGACAACCGAATACTTCTTCTACGTGTTGGCCGACCTCGATGGCAATCATGCTTTTGCCAAAACCCTCGACGAGCACCTCAACAATGTGAACCAGGCCAGAAAAGACGGCGTTCTGCCCTGAGAACCCTGGCACACTGGGTTGCGATGAGTCAGGTCTATCGACTCGCTCTGCTGGGTGATCCCGTAGCGCAGTCGCGGTCTCCTGCGATTCATGCGGCGGCGCTGAGCATCTCGGGTCTGACTGGCGAGTACAAGGCAATCACGGCGAACCAACAGGTCCTCGAGGGAACCCTCGCCGATCTGCGGTCCGGTGTCATGGACGGGATAAACGTCACGATGCCGCTGAAACGCATTGCTTTCGAGCTCGCCGATGACACGACATCGGAAGGCCGACTCGCAGGCTCCGTCAACACGTTGAGGAGGGGCGAGGGCGGTCTCGTTTTGGGCCACTCGACCGATGCAGTCGCCTTCCGCGAGATATTCGAGGATGACGAATTCAAAGACCTCAACAGTGTTCTGGTCTTGGGTGCCGGAGGATCGGCTGCGGCGGCATTGGCCGCTTCGGGGGGGAGGATTGTCTATCTGTCGGCTCGAACCCCGGGAACGGCACAGGCCCTGGCGGATACCTTCGACTCGGTTGGTGTCATCCCCTGGGGCGCCAGCGTCGCCGGCGCTCTGGTGGTCAATGCCACACCATTGGGAATGTCAGGTGAGCGTCTCCCGGATCGGGTTGTCGACCTGGCCGGAGCTCTTGTAGACCTGCCCTATGCCGACACGGCCACCCCGGCAACCACAGAGGCCATCGGACGAGGGCTGCCGGCAGTTGACGGGCTCGAATTCCTGGCCCGGCAGGCGGCAGCGTCTTTCCTTTGGTGGACCGGAGAGAACGTAGACTCCGCCAAGCTGGCTGAAATCGCAAGAAACGTCTAAAGAGCCACTGGATTAGAACCGAAATGGAGACGAGGCTTTTCGAAAGCAAGGAGCTGAAAGTGGTTCTTTCTGGGAACTTGGGATTTGTATCGTTAGACGAAGTGCTTCGTCTGTTGACCCGCTCGAACCGAAAGGGCTCGGTGGACGTCAGAGGGCAAGCAGTGCGAGGCCGCATATTCGTGACCAGAGGCGGCGTGGCCCTGGCCACCACCTCCGATGACGAGGAACTGCATCTCCATCTGATCAAGTCCGGCCTGGTGGATGAGGACGTTCTACTGAACGTCGCGTCCGGGGAGACGACGCTCGCTGCAATCGTGGAAAAGAACGGTGGCGCCATGGTGGATCTCCTGAGGGAGATAACCGTTGAGAGTGTCTATCAGCTCGGCCTGAACGGGGATTCCTTCGACGTCGAAGAAGGAGAGGAGACGCGCTACGCCAGCCCCAAGCCGTTCGATGTGGAGTCGATCATCGATGATGCCAAGCAACGGCTGGCAGATTGGGCCGAGGTCTCGAACACTGTTTCCGACCTTGACGACGTGATGAACATTTCCCGAGATCTTGGGGAGCGAGACGAAGTCAGCATCAATCGGGACGCCTGGCGTGTGATCAGCGTGGCCGGATCGGGCTCGAGCGTGGTCTCGATTGCCGGTGAGCTGGGCACTTCCCATTTCTGGGTAGCGCGTATCGCTGCCGACCTCATCGATGATGAGCTTCTCGTCGTTGCCGGAGTCTCCTCAGATGAGGAAGTGCCGGCACCCGCCGAAGACCCGATCTCTCCCAGTGAGCCGGAGGCTGTCACCGAGGTTGTCGAGGAGGACGCGGACCCCGACGAATCGTGGTGGGAAGAGCCGGAGGATGAGGCTTTCGAAACCGATGCTGAAGTGCCTTCCGAGGAAATGCCTGTCGCAGAGATAGAGGACGTCGCGGAGACAGATGACATTGCGGATGACGAAGGGTCCAAGGTCAAGTCGACTTCGATCTTTGGAGCGTTTGCACTGGGGGCATCGAAAGAGCCTGCGGCCGTCGTCAAAGAGGAACTGTCCGAGGTTCCGGTAGTGAGCGAGGACGATCAGGCCGGTGAGGTCGAGGATGACCAGGCCGGTGAGGTCGAGGAAGACCAGACCGGTGCGGTCGAGGAAGACCAGGCCGGTGAGGTCGAGGCTGACGAAGACGGTGAGGTCGAAGAGGACACCGAAGCCTTCCTCGAGAAGGTGTTCTCCGAGCTCGACTCCACGACTGATGACGAAGAAGAGGGCTACGGGTTGCTCCGTCGACGTCGCATGGGCGTCATGAGGGACTCCTCGCGTGACGGCTGAGACACTGCTCTAGTCCAACCTCTGGCTAAGTTGCTCCGGCGATGACCGCAGTCCTCGTCGGACTTCTTGGTTTTGGCCTTGGTTTGGCCGCACACGACCTGGCGATTCAGGGTCTCAACGAGGACCGCTTGTTGCGTCCATTCAGCGGGACCTGCCCCAACTGTGCCCACGGCCGCGGCTGGCTCAGACTCAGGTGCCCTCAATGCGGCCGGAGCATCGGCAGGGAGCCGTTCGTGGCGGTCGTGTCTGCACTCGTTGCCGTGGGTTTCGCCAACACCATCGGTATTGCCTGGCCGCTGATTCCCTATTTCGGGTTTCTGCTGCTCAGCATGGCCCTCCTGGTCACGGACCTGGAGGAGCTTCGCATCGTGGACCGTCTCAATCTCAGGGGATCAGTGGTGCTCGCAGTTGGCCTTGGCATAGCTGCCCTGATCGACGCAAGCCTGGATTCCCTATGGCGGGCTCTGCTCGGAGCGGCGGCCTACTTCGCGGGCGCCACCGTTCTCTGGCTGGTGGTCCGGGGACGAGGGTTCGGCGCGGGCGACGTCAAACTGGCCCCTCAGCTTGGCCTGTTCACATCATTTGTCTCATGGGGAACCCTTGGCTGGGCTGTCTTCGCCACCGCGATGATCGGTGGTGTCGTCGCCATCGGGATGATTGCCCTTGGAGCGGCGAAGATGAAGACCGAATTGCCATACGGGCCACCGATGATCATCGGCGCCTGGCTGGCGATCGTGCTGGCCGGGATCGGGGTTTTCCCGATACCGAACTAGGAGCCCCCTTCTAGCATCCCCTCATGCTCAGATTTCTCACCGCCGGTGAGTCTCACGGACCGGGTCTGGTGGCGGTCGTCGAAGGCCTCCCCAAAGGCCTGTCGATCACCCATGATGACTTTGCGGCGGAACTGAGACGTCGCCGACAGGGTTATGGCCGTGGAAAGCGAATGGCAATCGAAGCCGATGAGCTCGAGATCCTCGGTGGGGTACGCCACGGCTTGACACTCGGCTCACCAGTCTCGGTTCTCATTCGGAACACGGAGTGGCCTAAATGGCGTGAGGTGATGAGCCCCGAGCCCGGCCAGTCAGGCAAAGAGGTCACCCGACCTCGTCCCGGTCACGCCGACCTGGCGGGAATGATCAAGTACGAAACCCAGGACGCCCGCGACATCCTGGAAAGAGCCTCGGCGCGGGAGACTGCAGCGCGCACCATCGCCGGGGTGCTTGCCAAGAGCCTTCTGGGCGAGGTTGGGGTGACCGTAATCAGTCACGTGGTGTCGATCGGCCCCGTTCAAAGTGATGGGTCGATCCCCGGGCCGGGCGATGCCGGGGAGATCGATTCCAGCCTGGTCCGTTGCTTCGACCCACGTGCCTCGGAGCGTATGGTCGAAGCCATAGATCAGGCTCGCTCCGATCGGGACACCCTCGGAGGAGTGTTCGAAGTGCTGGCCTACGACGTCCCGGTCGGAATCGGGTCCCATGTCCAGTACGACCGACGACTCGACGGCATCCTGGCGGCTGCCTTGATGTCCATCCCGGCCATCAAAGGGGTGGAGATTGGAGAGGGCTTTGCTGTGGCCGGTCTGCGGGGATCGAAAGCACACGACGAGATCGTGCGAGTCGATGGGAGTGTTCGGCGCGAGACCAATCACGCCGGGGGAGTGGAGGGTGGCATGAGCAATGGCGAAGTCATCCGGGTGCGGGGCGCCATGAAGCCGATCTCAACCCTCATGCAACCACTGCGCACGGTCGACATGACCACCGGTGAACCAGCCCAGGCAGTGCGTGAGCGGTCCGATGTGTGTGCGGTACCTGCTGCGGGGGTCGTCGGTGAGCAAATGGTGGCGTTCTGCCTTGCCACGGAGTTCCAACGGAAGTTCGGAGGCGACACCGTTGCAGAGTTCACTGATGCGGTCGCCAGGTATCGGGCAAGTGTGCATCTGCGGATATCAAGATGACGCTTTGGTTGGTCGGAATGATGGGATCCGGGAAGACCACTTCGGGAGAGCTTGCTGCTTCCCGTCTGGGAGTGCCCTTCAGAGATACCGACGAAGTAGTGGCCGAGCGAATGGGCTGCTCGGTTGCTCAATTGTGGGGCACCCTCGGCGAGGCCACGTTTCGCGACCTGGAGAAGGTGGCTCTGTCCAGCTTGGCCGGGGCTGAGGGGATAGTCGCCACCGGTGGTGGCGTGGTTCTCGACGAGGACAACCGACGCATTCTGTCTGAATCCCCAAGCGTGGTCTGGCTGGAGGCTTCGCCGGCGGTTCTCGAGACGCGTATCGGCTCGACCTCGGATCGTCCGGGTCTGGTGTCATCCGAGAGCCCGACCGTCGGTTTCCTCGCAGAGTTGCTTGACCAGCGTTTTCCTCTGTACACCGAGGTAGCGAGTCATCGAATCATGACGGACTCGATTGATGCCGGGGCCGTCGCCAAGGAGATCGAGGACATATGGAAGGCCTGAGAGTCGCCGGAGTGACCGAAGTGGTCATCGGAAAGGGGATGCCCTCGCCTCTGCTCCCAAAGCGGCCGGATCGCCGTCGTGTTGCGATTCTGACTCAGCCTGGGGCGACTTCGAAGGCTCTCGAGGTCGCTGGTGCGCTGAGATCCGAGGACCTGCTGGCCGAGGTCATCGGTCTACCCGATCGCGAGGAGGCCAAGACCTTGGGTGTCGCCGAGTCTGTGTATGAGTCGTTCGCGAAATTCGGGTTGTCCCGGGGTGACACGGTTATCGGAGTGGGTGGTGGGACGGTCACGGACCTGGCCGGCTATGTCGCCGGTACGTGGCTGCGCGGAGTGGAAGTGGTCCACATCCCCACCACGCTGCTCGGCGCGGTTGATGCATCCATAGGCGGCAAGACCGGCGTGAATCTTGCCGGTAAGAACCTGGTCGGCGTGATCTGGCATCCGAGGCTGGTGGTTGTCGACACCCAGGTGATGGACGCGCTGCCGCCGGCCCTGTTGAGCGAGGGCATGGCCGAGGCGTTCAAAACCGGTTTGGTCGGCGACGCAGGGTTGTGCTCCCTGCTGGTGTCGCAGGGTCTCGAGGCTCCGCTCGACGAGGTGGTGCGACGTGCCATCGTGGTGAAGGCGGCCATCGTCACCCGTGACGAAAGGGAGCATGGCGACCGCGTCTATCTCAACTATGGCCACACCCTCGGACACGCCATTGAGTTCGCGTCAGCCCTATCGCACGGCGAGAGTGTGGGTTTGGGGATGATCGCCGCTTCACGTATGTCGGAGAGGGCCCACGGGTTCGATGGGATGGACATGGTCGTCTCGACGATTGATCGGCTGGGTCTCCCCACTTCGGTGGAAGGCCTCGATGCTGCGCGCGTGTTGGACCTCCTACGACATGACAAGAAGCGCGACGGAGACGGCCTTCGCATGGTCCTTCTGCGTGAAATCGAAGATCCCGTGCTCGATCACGTCGAGGAGAGCGACATCGAGATCGGCCTGTCGGCCGTAGGGCTTTGAGCCAGGTACCGTCCCCGGCGGCCGAGGGTCCGTGGGAGTTCAAATCCTCCCACCCGTATTAACCAAACTGGCCGAACACAAGTTCGCCGGAATGGTGATTGCAGCCAAACTGCAGCCAAACTACTCATCGGAACATCTCCGCTACTCGGTCGACTGCTTCTCTGCTCAGGTCTTCAGAGACGTGTTGGTACACGTCTGCCGTAATTGCGATCGAGGAGTGGCCGAGTTGCTCTTGGACTATCCGAATTGGTATGCCGTTCTCCAATGCGAGTGTCGCCCAACTATGCCGCGCACCGGGATGCGGTGTCAGCGGTGGCACACCGGCCTCAGTAGCGAGACGCTTCCAGGTTCTTGAGAACAAGTCCGGGTTGACTGGTTCACCTATCTCATTGGTGAAGCACAAATCGAGGTCGGTCCACAAAGGGCCAGCAGCCAGTCTTTCTTCTGTTTGTGCTTTCCGGCGTGCTCGCAAGACGGCGACCGTCGTCGGGTCGAGCGCGATGACTCGCCGGCTGCGCCGACTCTTCGTTTCACCGGTCCGAAGCACCGCTTTGCTCGCGATTCGAACCACGGTGTCCACAATCGTCGCTCGACCGTTCTCGAGGTCCATGTTCCGCCACCGGAGTCCGAGTAGTTCACTTCGACGTAGACCACTGGAACATGCCAGAAGAAACGCTGGATAGAAACGATGGGGCTCGGCGTACTGCAAAAACCGGCGCAGTTCGTCCGCCGTCCAGGTTTTCATCTCGTGTCGTTCGACGCGTGGCAGTTCAGCAAAGTCGGATACGTTCCTGGCGACAACACCTTGTCTGAGGGCATCGTCTAGAGCTTTGTGAAGTGTGCCGTGCGTATTTCGTACCGTCTTCGGACTCAATGTCTTCGACAGTTCGACATAAAGGGAGTTGACCATTGGTGGTGTCAGTTGGCGCAGCTGACCGGTACCCAACCCTTTGACAATGCGTCGGACGTCTAACTCGTATGCGGCTCTTGTCGTCTCGGCTATCCCCTGACGGCCGTCGAGCCACATGTTGAGCCATTCCGCCACGGTGACCTTCGACGGCGCCGTGTAGGTGTCTTGCTGTAGCTGTGAGAGCAGTTGGACTCTTGCTTCTTCGGCTTCCCGCTTCGTCC
>JAPUJM010000231.1 GCA_027296205.1 Actinomycetota bacterium | reverse complement strand
CGACTGCGGTGACCCGATCGTCTTCCTCGATGCGAATCATGGGCGCCATCTCGGCGTGTCGTGACGCTTCGAGACGTGCCAGATGGTCGGCGAAGACCTGTTCGTCGCTGTCTGCCTCCATGGTTCTGATCTTCAACATGCCGAAGGGCGTTCCGTCCTTGCCGATCCTGGTCTGCCGGAAGAAAACTGGTCCAGGGCCGTTGATCCGCACGGCAATGCCGGCCAGGAGGATCAGTGGTGTGGTCAACACGAGAACTACCAGCGAAACTGCGATGTCGAGCGTCCTTTTGGCGACGGAGGCAGCCGCCAGGGAGTCTTCCTTGATCGCATCGGCATCCCGGACGATCACGGCGCCGGCAACGAGGGCGACGAGGGCAATGATCTCGCCGACGACGAAGGCGACAGCGACCCTGGTCACGATTTCCAACGACGCGGCGAAAATGACAGCCGCCATGGCGGAAAGGAGACCGCTCAGCCAGGCGATGGCCAGCCTCAGCGACTGTCCGCGCGCCACCAGGATTTGACCGACGAACAGGCCGCCGCCGGCAAACACGACGCCAAAGGAGATGGCGGCCGCGGTGAGACGACTCGGTGCGAAGTCGGGCCCAAAAGCCACCTCGACGACCCACGGACCAAGTAGCCAGCCCATGCCGGCGGCGATCACGGCCAAGCCTGACGCAGCCCATCCCATGCCTCGGGCCCACGCCTGTAACTCCTGACGTTCTCCCCGTGCTGCCATTTCGGTAAACGGGGGGAGGACCCGGGCCAGGAGGTTGTATCCGAACGTGAGGGGGGCTCGTCCCAAAGTGAATGCCGCGAAGGCGATACTGATTTCGACGGCCGAACCACCCAGCACCCCGACGGCGAGTGGTCCAGCCAGCAGCAACGCCTGCGAGGATGCGGCCGCCAGGACAAGCCCGGTGAGCAGGCCCCGGTCATCGAGGGTTCTCTTCGCATCCTCGTCCAATTCCTCACGGTCGACGTCGGCCCGACGAAATGGCCTCCATGCGAGCACGACCAACGGACCAAGGATCAGACCGAGAGCGAACCCGGTGGCTGAGGGCCGTACCAACGTCACTCCGACGGCGACAATCAGACGAACAAGGGAGGCACTGCCCGAGGACATGCCATAGGCGCGGAACCTTCTCCAACCCGCCAGATGGCCGCGGGCAACTGCAAACAAGAAGTGGACGCCAATGGTCAGCGCCGTGAAGACGACAAATCGGCGGTCGCCGTTGAGGTAATGCTCGGCCCCGAGGAAGGCGAGCAGAGTTGCCACCGCCATCGTCGAACCAGCCAGCCAGTATGCCCGTGCAGGTAGGCCGGATCTGGACCGATCGATCGTGAGTCTCCTCACGACCAGTTGCTCGATCGGCAACAGGATCACGATGAACGTCAGGAAGTGGATGGTGAGGAGCACCGAGACGGGTGAGAAATCCTCGGCACCCAGAGTCCGCCCCCCCAGCAACTGGAACGCATAAGCCCCGATTCCTGCAACGAGACTGCCGGCGACGATGTACGCGGTGCCGTCGCTACGGAGATAGGCGTAGCGGGCTTCGGGTTGTTGCCCATTCGATGAGGTCATGGGGGTTGTTTCTTGGTCTCGTGGAGGTGCGAGTAGCCGGAGAATATGCAGCGTTTGATAGGTCTTCTGGCCTTGTCGAAAGAAACGGATAGTTCGAGCGAATCCGTAGGATTCCGCCGAGGTGGCCACTTCTACTCATTCCTCTGATACGTCACAGCCCAAGCGCGGAATTCTTGCCGCGCTCGCTTCGGCCCTATTGCCCGGGCTGGGACAGGCCTACGCCGGTCGTCGTCTTGTCGGCCGTTGGCTCCTCGTCGCCGACGCGGTAATCGCCGGTCTTGTCCTGCTCTCGCTTTTCTTCCTTCGAAGCGATGTCCTCAAAATCTGGGTGTCGTCGGGGGCTCTAGCCTTGTTGATGGTGGTCAATCTGGCGATTCTCGCCTATAGATGGTTGGCCGCGGAAGACGCCTACTTCTCCGTCCCCGAGTCGAGCACACCCAAATGGTTGACCGGCCTGGGCATTGCTGCCGTTGGCTTGGCACTCGTCGTGCCCCACCTCTCATTTGGCTATCTCATCGTCGTCCAGGCAAGCCTCATCGACACGGTGTTCTCGTCGGAGCCGGCCGCCGCCGATGACCCGTCGGGAGCTCCCGGTGTCATCACATCGACCGCAAGCCCGGATCAGACAACGACCACGACCGACCCAACGCTGTGGGACGGTCTGGACCGTCTCAACCTTCTTCTGCTTGGCGCCGACGCCGGCGAGGGCCGGAGAGGGCTTCGCACAGATACGACCATCGTCGTCAGCATCGACCCATCGACCGGAAACACGGCGATGTTCTCGGTGCCCCGGGATCTGTCCGATGTACCCCTCCCCGAGGGTATGGGGATGTGGGACTGTCACTGTTTTCCCGGCTTGATTGCCAACCTCTATCAGGCCGGTGTTCAGAATCCGGAAGATTTTCCCGGTCCCAACGACCCACCGATCAACGCCATCAAGGGGGCGGTAGGTGAAATGTTCGGAATCCCGATCCACTACTACGCCCTGGTCACGCTTGATGGGTTTGTCGATGTCGTCGACGCACTCGGCGGGGTGACCATCGAAATACCGAAGACCATCTTCGACGACACCTACCCGCACGAGGACGGGAGCATCGAGAGCATCGAGATCAAGGAAGGAACACGACACCTCGACGGTCATGAGGCTCTCGCCTATGTTCGAATACGACGTAATTCAGACGACTTCAACCGCATGAGCCGTCAGCGTTGTGTTCTCGAGGCCGTCCTGGAGCAGTCGAGTCCCACCGAGATCCTTTTTCGGTTCGGTGCAATCGCCGAGGCGTTGAAGAGAAGCCTGGAGACCGACATTCCACAGGAGCGTCTCGCCGATTTCATCGATCTGCTGCCGGTGATTTCCACAGATCGGATAGCGACGTTGCGGATTACGCGGGCCGAGTACAAGACGGGCAGCTCACCCGACCGCACCTACTACGACATCGACAGGATCAGAGAAGACGCGCAGGCCCTGATGGCCAATCCCGAGATTGCGCAGGCAGAGTTGGGTCTGGACGATCTCGATGACACCTGCGGTTTTGGTGAAAACTGATCCACGGCCTCAATTGAACTGAGGCATGACCTCCTCTGCGAACAGCTCGATGCTCGAGACGTCATAAGCGGCGTCGGGGAAGTAGACGATGGCATAGTCCATCCCATCCGCTTCCCATTCCTTGAGCCGGGACACGATCTGATCCGGGGTCCCCGACATCGAGTCGAACAGGGACGCGCTGCTCTCTACCCTTTCCTCGGGGACGTATTTGGAGAGATGACCTCTCAGCCAGGCCTTCTTCTCATCCACCTCGGCCTCGCTCTCCCCGCACACGATGTTGAGATTGGTGGAGCGGACTATGGCGTCATAGTCGCTGCCGACGTCGTTGCAGTGACCTCTCAATACCTCTGACTTGTGCCGAAACTCGTCGATATCAATCCCGAAGTTGGTGTAGGCGGCGTACCGGGCGGCGATCCTCAGGGTTATCTGCTCGCCACCACCGGCGATCCAGAAGGGAATGTGTGGCTTCTGGACGGGTTTCGGCTGAGAGATGGCTCCCTCGAGGCTGTAGTACTTGCCCTCGTAGGTGACCTCGTCCTCTGTCCAAAGCGCCTTCATGATCTCGACTCCCTCTCGAAGCATTCCCAGACGACCCGCCGGAGCGAGGAACTCGTAGCCGTAACCGTCGTGCTCGTGCTCGTACCACCCGGCGCCTATCCCCATCTCCAACCGACCATTGGAGATCACGTCGATGGAGGCTGCGACCTTGGCCAGATACGAGGGCGGCCGGTAGGTGTTGCAGGTGCACATCTGCCCGAGGCGAACGGTGTCGGTCGTGGCCGCCAGCGCCGCCATCAGGGTCCACGCTTCGTAGGTGACTTCCTGTGTCGGCTCGGGGACCGTATGGAAGTGGTCGTACACCCAGAGCGATTGATAGCCCAGTTCCTCGATGGTCCTGGCCACCCTCAGCATCGTGGGCCAGTGCTCATCCGGGCTCAGGCCTGCCAGGTCGAGTCTCCATCCTTGTGGTACGAACGCTCCGAATCTCATGAGACCGAGGCTATCCGATTCTCACGGATGGCGAGCCTGGGGAGGCCGCCACACCCTAAACCGGGTACCTCAGGTTGGGGATTGTTACCGTCGTCCGATGAGAGATTCCAGCATCAGACGGTGGTCGAGAGCTCATAGAAGGCTGTTTCAGATGACCCGAGGCCGCCTTGGCAAACGATTGGCCGACAACGACATGCTGCTGCTCACTACTTCAGGACGGGCCACGGGTGAGGCACACACCGTTCCCCTGCTCTACCTCAGGGATGGTGATCGGCTGGTCGTGATCGCCTCGTACGGTGGTCGAGACCATCACCCGGATTGGTATCTCAACCTGGAGTCGGCGCCCGAGGTCTGGGTGGAGCTCCCGGGGGCCCGCGTGCGGATGATTGCCCGCACGGCCAGCTCCGAAGAGAGGGCTCATTGGTGGCCTCGCATCGTTGATGCGTACCACGCGTATGCCGCGTACCAGTTGAGAACCCAACGCGAGGTTCCGGTGGTTTTTCTCGACCCCCCTCCGTAGCCGCGTCGATTCATCGCGAGGGAGTATCCAGAGGGCTCGACCCGATGACTCGGGTAACTCTTGATAGTTAGACGTCGACCGCCGATAGTATGTGGGTCAAGAAACGCTCATCTCGAGCGGCTGAGGGAACAGGCCCTTTGACGCCGCGGCAACCGGCAAAAGCACGGTGCCAATGCCTGATTCGATGAGTGACCTTGGGCCTCGGTTCATGGTTCTCTCAAGCGTTTCGTGAGAAACAAAGGAGCAGACCGTGACCCAAAAGGTCTATCTCGTGGCATGTAGGGACAATTCGTGATGTCGTATCTCGACGCCATC
>JAPUJM010000230.1 GCA_027296205.1 Actinomycetota bacterium | reverse complement strand
CCCGGATGGTTGAGAAGACTGGTAACCCATCGTGACGGGGGGAGGTGCCGGTGGGTCGGATGTGGACACACCAGATGGTTACAGGTTCACCACATTCAACACTGGTCCCAGGGTGGGGCCACCGACCTGGACAACCTGATCCTGTTATGTGGGTTTCATCACCGGTTTGTTCACGAACACGACTGGCACATCACCACCCGCGACGACGGGGGCTTCCAGTTTCGCAAACCCGACTGGACTCCCTACCCCAAACCCCAACCAGGGTTACATCCCCGACTCGCCGCCCTCGTCGACACCCGACCAACCTAGGGGCAGCCGCCCCCATCTCCGAACCTTCGACATCCTCGATTTACCGCGCCGATTCTTCCAAGCCGGTGGCCAACCCGCCTCCCCAGGAGGGAGGGGAGGGGAGTGTCGCCCCCACAATGGGAGATGGTGGGGTAGAAAGGTTGACATGTGGGAGGAAGTGGGTCATAGTGGCGGCCAACCCCAGTGCTGAGGGGATTCGACGGTGAGGACGGACGGGAAAGATCTGAAGTGTTCCTGGGTGAGTACTTCCATAGCCTCGACGGCAAAGGACGGGTGGTCATGCCCTCATCTTTCCGCCGTCGTCTCGAAGACGGTTGTGTCGTCTCCAAGGGACAGGACGGGCAACTCGTCATATTCTCCGCCGCGGATTTCGAGAAGAAGGCCTCTGAAGTGATAGAGCTCCCTCAGGACCTTGATGGGAGACGATTCTCCAGGACTGTCTTCGGCGGCGCCGATCTTCAAACACTGGACAAATCAGGTCGAGTCCTGGTCAAGCCGGACCTACGTGAGTTTGCCGACATTGAGACCGCCACGGAGATAGCTGTCGTTGGCGTGTTTGACCACGTCGAGCTCTGGAGGAAAGAGGTCTACGTGACCGACCGAGAGACCGGTGACGCGAGCTATCTGGACGAGGAGGCCTGATTCACAGATAGCTGCTGCCTTGGCTCATCGCCAGCCCCCCGGAACCAATTGGAATGCCCCTGACTCCGCCCGCTTCTAGTTGGTACCAGCGCCCGGGGGGCTGGCAATGAACCAGGACCGGAGAAGCGAGGACGGGAAGTACCACCGGGCGGTTCTGCTTGATGAGGTGGCCGAGTTGTTAGCCCCCGTCATGCCGGGAATTTTGATTGACGCAACTTTCGGAGGTGGTGGTCACAGTCGGCGGTTGTTGGACGAGTTCGGAGCTGAAGTGACAGTTGTCGGAGTGGATAGAGATCCCGAGGCCCTGGAGAATGCCAGAGAACTCGACGTTGTCACTGTTCAGGGCAACTTCGAAAACCTGAGCGATCTTGTCCTCCCTATCATCGGAGAGCCCCCAGCCGGGGTTCTCTTTGACTTTGGCGTCTCGTCACATCAATTGAAAGAAGCGAGACGCGGCTTCTCATACAGAAACGACGGTCCCCTCGACATGAGGATGGGGCCGGATGCGAGGCACCAGGCTTCGGATATTGTCAACGACTGGAGCGAGAGTGACCTCGCTCGCATCCTCCGCGACTACGGCGAAGAGCCATTGGCCCGGCGTATCTCGCGGGCAATAGTGCAATCGCGGCCTATCAATTCCACTGCCCAGCTATCCACCGTCATTGCACAGGCAATGCCTGCGGCCAGGCGTCGGGCGGGTCATCCCGCCCGACGCACCTTTCAGGCCATCCGCATTGCGGTCAACGGCGAGTTGGATGCCGTGCGCTCTGGGATCGACCAAGCCATCGACATGGTCCGACCCGGGGGACGGGTGCTCGCGATCTCGTATCACTCTCTCGAGGATCGCATCGTCAAGCAACGATTCGTCGCCGGGGCGGCGGGTTGCACCTGTCCACCCGACCTCCCGGTTTGCGGTTGCGGGATGACCGCTGAACTCCGTGTTCTGACCAGAAAGCCGATTCGAGCCTCAGCAGCCGAGGTGGAGTCCAACAACAGGGCCCGGTCGGCGGTCCTGCGCGCAGCCGAAAGGCTGGCGGCGTGACCGCCCGCCCGCTCCGACGTCCTGCCGAGCAGGGCAACTTGCGTCTTCTCAAGGGGCGACGGCTCCGTCGACCGACCCTCGCACCGTGGATGATCATGGCTCTCATCGGTGTCATCGCCTTCCTGGGCCTTGGTTTCGCCAGGACCAGCCTTGATCGGAGTGCCTTCGACCTTGCCGAGTTGAACAAGGCCATCAGCGAGGAAACGGCGCTCAACCGTCAGATGAGCCTCGAGATGGCTCGTCTGGTGAGTCCGGCGCGAATCGCTCCTATGGCCGAGGAACTCGGGTTGGTGATCCCCAACACCACGAAACAGCTTCTGGTTGACCTGAATCCGGAGACACCTGTCGTTGCCGGAAGTGAAGTGGAGGACAAAAGTCAATGAGCCGTGACGCCCTCCGTACCGGGTATGAGATCGGGGTTGGGTGCCCCGGTCCACCGGAGAGCCAGCCGGGGAACTGAAGCCATGGCCGCCCCCAAGGCTGCCCGGCGCCTTCAGCCTTCGAAAGTTCGGGTGGCAGTCATCGGGCTGGCCGTGGTCGCGGCCTGGATGGGGATGGGATTTCGACTATTTCAGATCCAGGTCGTCCAAGCATCTGACCTGGCGGAGCAGGGTCTGAGTCAGCGACTCGTGTCCCGAGAGCTGGCTCCACAACGAGGCAAGATCTTCGACCGTAACGGCGAGCTTCTGGCGATGACCGTGCCGGCCCAAAGCATCTATGCCGTCCCCAGTCAGGTCGAAGACCCGTTGTGGTTTGCCCAGCAGGTTGGGGGGCTACTGGGGGCCGACACCGAGGTTCTCTATGAGCGTCTCACCAGCGACCGCGACTTCGTCTACATCAAGAGACAGGTCGAGGACGTGGTGGCCAACGAAATTCTTGGTCTCGAGATCCGCGGCGTCTACTCCCATCCGGAGCCGACACGGATCTATCCCGCTGGAGCGGTGGCGAGCCGCGTCACCGGATTCGTCAACATCGACGGCGATGGCCAGGAGGGTCTCGAGTTGGTGTACGACGAAGAGTTGCGGGGCACCCCGGGCAAAGCCGAGTTCGAAAGAGACCTCCAGGGACGTGTTATTCCTCAGGGGTTCAGCCGGATCGTCCCTGCCATCCCGGGCGTTGACCTGAACACGACCATCGACCTCCCGCTCCAGTATCAATCGCAGAAGGCCTGTGTGCTTGCCTTGGAAGAGACCGGTGCCCGCTCATGTTGGGTTGTCGTCCTTGCGGTGGAGACCGGCGAGGTGCTCGCCATGGTGGGCGCCCCGATCTTCGATCCGCATACCAGACAGACACAAGATCCCTCATGTGAACAAGCCGAAGACCCGGCGGCCTGCCGCTCATTCAGCAACTTCACCGTTCGTGGGATCTATGAGCCCGGGTCGACCCAGAAGCTGATAACGGTCGCAGCGGCCCTTGAAGAAGGTGAGGTGTCGATCGGGACCGTATTCCCCGGGGTCCCCGACGAACTGGAACTGACCGACGATGCCTGCCGTTTTGCCGATGACGAGGTTTATGGGTGCTACCGCGATTTCGACGAACATGGCGCCGAGGACATGAGCGTTGCGGAGATATTCACCAGGTCGTCGAACATCGGAACGATCAAGATTGCCGCGACCCTCGGCCAGGATCGTTTGATCCAGTACATCGAGGCCTTCGGGCTTGGCAGCAAGACAGGTATCGACTACACAGCCGAGGCTTCGGGAATTCTCAACTTCGAGGCGGGATGCAAAACCTGTTGGGCGTCGGCTGCCATCGGATACTCGGTGGCTGTCACCCCGTTGCAGATGGCTGCCGCTTATGCCGCCATCGGGAATGACGGGATCTGGACTACTCCCCACATCGTGTCCTCGAGCACCGACGTCGACGGTGAGACTCAAGTGGCCGGACTGCAAACGAGACGGGTGGTGTCGGCTGGCACTGCGCTGCTCATGCGCGAGTTGTTGGCCGCAGTGGTCGAGAAAGGCACCGGGGCAGCGGCCGCCATCGACGGTTATCGGGTGGGAGGCAAGACGGGAACGGCGAACAAGCTTGGCGACAACGGCCGCTACACCGACGTGACCAGGGCCTCCTTCGTAGGCATGGCGCCAATCAACGATCCGAAGGTGGTCGTCGCCGTTCTCATCGATGCGCCGTTGTTTGATTATCGCACAGGCGGTTTGTCGGCAGCACCCGTTTTTGCCGCGGTGATGCAACAAGCCCTGCACCGGCTGGGAGTGACACCCGATGGCGACCAGCGGTAGGAGCGTGCAACAGCTTGCTGATGTGGTGGGTGGGACCCTTGCTGCGCCAGAGACAGGACCGATCGAAGTTTCGATTGTTGATGTCACCCACGACTCCCGGCAGGCGGGCAGCGGCATCCTCTTCGTGGCTATTCGGGGTGCCCTGGTCGACGGACATGCCTTTGTCCCCGGGGCCGTGGCAGCAGGCTCACCGGTCGTGTGTGTCGATCATCAGACCGGCTCGACCGTCATGGAGATCGTCATCCCGGACACAAGGAGTGCTCTGGGACCGTTGGCCGCATCGGTGCACGGTGAACCGTCCCACTTCATGAAGGTGATTGGTGTCACAGGGACCAATGGCAAGACGACAGTCACTCATTACACCGAATCCATAGCGTCGTCGGCAGGGCTGTCGACGGGTCTGATCGGCACCATCCACACCCGCATCGGCGATGAGGTCGTCAGATCGACTCACACCACTCCGGAGGCGTCGGATTTCCAGCGACTTCTGGCACACATGCGTGACAGCGGAGCTGAGTTCGTGGCGGTGGAGGTTTCGTCGCATGCACTCGAACTGGGACGCGTCGCTGCCACTACTTTCGCAGTGGCCGCATTCACCAACTTTTCCCAAGATCATCTCGATTTTCATGGTGACATGGACAGTTACCGGGCCGCCAAACTGAGGCTGTTTGATGAGTACGAGGTGGGAACCGCCGTGGTCAACATCGATGACGAAGTCGGAGAAGAGATCGCTGGAGCCTTCCACGGCTCTCTTCTCCGCGTCGGAGCGGATGGCGAGATCCGCTATAGCAAAATGGCGCCGACCGCGCTGGGCACGTCATTCAGGTTGACCACTCCGTGGGGCTCCGCCGAGCTGACGGCTCCCTTGGTGGGATCGTTCAACGTCGACAATGCCGTGATGGCAGCCGCCTGCAGTTTGGCCGCCGGTCTCGGCTTCGATGAGGTGGTCTCCGGACTCCAATCGCTGGCAGGGGTGCCGGGGAGATTCGAAGTCGTCTCTGCCGATGACCCGGTCCGGGTCATCGTCGACTATGCCCACACTCCGGAGGGGATAACGGAGGCAGTGGCCACAGCACAGAGTCTGGGAGGGCGACGCGTAATCGCACTGATAGGAGCGGGAGGAGATCGCGATCAAGCTAAGCGGCCTTTGATGGGGTGGGCCGTCTCCGGTGCAGACCTGGCCATCGTCACCAGCGACAATCCCCGGTCCGAGGATCCTGCGGCTATCGCCGATGCCGTCGTTTCCGGTCTTGACTCTTCCACCGAGTCGATTGTGGATCTGGATCGGTCGTCTGCCATCTCCAAGGCAATCAATGCGGCGGGCGATGGTGACATCGTCCTGATCCTCGGTCGGGGTCACGAGCCACTGCAAGAAATCGCCGGTGAGATGAGACCGTTCGACGACCGGGAAGTGGCCCGGGAAGCCTTGAGTCGTCGTCGGATGTCCGCTGATTCTGCTCCCGGGTCAGGGAGCATGGAACAGTGATTCCCCTTCTGATTGGTGTAGCGGTGGGGCTGGCCGCGTCGATATTCGGCACGCCGTATGCGATTCGATTCCTGCGTCGGCGGGGGATTGGCCAATTCATCCAGGAGGACATCAAGGGTCACGCCCACAAGCAGGGCACTCCAACGATGGGTGGTGTGGTTTTTGTGCTCGCTGCCATCTTCGGATGGCTCCTGGCCCATGTTCGGATATGGAGTCCCGGCACAGGTTTCAGTCTCGAGATGAGACCGTTCGGTGCCGGTGGGTTGCTGGTGGTCTTCGCTCTGGTCGGGATGGCCCTAGTCGGGTTTGCCGACGATTGGGCCAAATACAAGAAGAAACGAAGCCTCGGTTTGTCGAAGTCGGTGAAGTTCGGCATGCAGTTGGCGATTGCCGCCCTTTTTGCATGGGGTGCATCGCTGGCCGGTGTGGTCACCGAAATCTCCTTCGTCAGACCACTCGGGATCGACCTCGGGCCCTTCTTCGTCATCTGGGTGCTTGTGATGCTCACGGGAGCGGCCAACGGAGTGAACCTTGCGGACGGCATGGATGGTCTCGCTGCCGGTTCGTCGGTGTTGGTGGTTGCGTCGTACACGGTCATTGCCTTCTGGCAGTTCAGGAACCCAGATTTCTACTCGGGCGTCGACCCACTCGACCTTGCCATCATTTCGGCTTCGATGTTCGGGGCAATCCTCGGATTTCTGTGGTGGAACGCCCCTCCGGCCAAGATATTCATGGGAGACGTCGGCAGTCAGGGCATCGGAGGATTGCTCGCTGCCCTCGCTCTTCTCACCAACACGCATCTTCTGCTGGCTGTCCTCGGTGCGATCTATGTCGCCGAGGTGTTGTCGGTGATACTCCAGGTCGCCAGCTTCAGGTTGACCGGAAAGCGAATCTTCCGCATGTCACCGCTCCACTTCCACTTCGATCTTGTGGGCTGGCCTGAAACCACCGTTGTGATCCGATTTTGGATTCTCACCGGCATCGGCGTGGCTCTGGGTCTCGGGTTCTTCTATGGGGACTTCCTTCGACTCGAGGGGATCCTGTGAGCCGGTTGCTCGTCCTTGGTGCGGGAGTCTCGGGTATGGCGGCCAGTCGTCTCGCCCGGAGAGAGGGCGCTTCGGTCACCATCTACGATGAGAAACCGTCTGCGGAGGCTTTGGGGGAGGGATTCGCCATTGCCAACGGAGGTTGGGACCCGGTGCTTCTCAATGGCATTGATGTCGTCGTTGCAAGCCCGGGTTTCTCTGAACGGTCTATCCCGATCGTCGAGGCCCTCGAGTGGGGCATTCCGGTGTGGAGCGAGATTGAGTACGCATGGCGTCACCTGCAGCTTCCGGTGATCGCGATCACCGGCACCAACGGCAAGACCAGCGTTACCGAGGCTACGGCGGCCATGCTGGACGCCTCGGGTCTCAACGCTCCGGCCACCGGCAATATCGGAGCACCACTTTCTGATTTCACCGACAACGGGTATGACGCCCTCGTCGTAGAGACCTCCAGCTTCCAACTCAGATTCACCGAGACGTTCCATCCGCTGGCTGCGGCGATCACCAACGTTGCTGCCGATCACCTCGACTGGCATGGGTCTGAATACAGCTACCGATCGTCAAAGGCACGCATCTACGCCAATCAGACCAGCAGCGACCTTCTGGTCTATGACTGTGACGACGGGGGAGCCACCGAACTCGCCAGGGCAGCCTCGTCGGAGACGTACCCGATCTCCGGAAGACGACTTCCCTCTGGAGGCGGCGGAGTGGATGAAGGCTCGCTCGTTGTAGGAGACGTCGTGATCGAGATCTCTGAGTTGACGTCGCGGGACCCGAGTCATCTGGCCAACATTGCCTCGGCGGCGGCTCTGGCGTTGCGGGTAGGCGCTACCGAGGAAGCAGTGGTGAAGGGCGCCACCGGATACTCGCCCGGACCGCATCGACGTTCTCTCGTTCACGAGAGGAACGGAGTCCGATGGATCGACGACTCAAAGGCAACAAACCCACATGCGGCCCTGTCCTCGATTCGGGCACACGATTCCGTGATCCTGATCGCAGGGGGCCTATCCAAAGGACTGGATCTCACCCCAATTGCCGCGGAACCGAGCGTACGGATGCTCATCGGGATAGGGGAGGCAGGACCTGGGTTGGCCGCCTCGGCCGGCGAACGGGGGAGGCTTGCCGGGACCTTGGACAAAGCGGTTGAGATGGCTGCTCGGGCCGCCGAGGCCGGTGACACGGTGCTGCTGGCTCCGGGTTGTGCCAGCTTTGACCAGTTTGACTCGTACGCCGCCCGAGGAGACCGATTTGCCGAGTTGGTCAGGCAAACAATGGGAGACCCGCAGCGATGACCGCCAAAGTCACATCGATCGCCAGTGTGCGGGCCGCTGCCCGAGACAGAGCGGAACTGCTCAAGGCCAACAATCGGGCGGCAACGACGCTTCTCGTGGTGGTCGTGGTGCTCGTGGTCGTTGGGCTCGGCGCCACTCAGTCGGCGTCGTCGGCAGTTGCTCTTGATAGAACCGAGGACAGTCTCTTCTTCTTCAAACGCCAACTGGTCGGCGTAGGTCTCGGCACTCTCGCTTTGCTGATCACGAGCCGCATCCCATATCGGTTCTACCGCCGGATCGCGGTGCCACTCTTCCTGCTCACCATTGGGCTCCTCGTGACCGTGCTTCTGGTCGGGACGGAGATCAACGGAGCGAGACGATGGCTGCCGCTTCCTCTCGTGAGTTTCCAGCCTTCCGAGCTGGCCAAGGTGTCGGTCGTGTTCGTGCTGGCGTACGTTCTCGAGCGCAAGCACAAGTTGCTCTACCGCTTCGGTCATTTCATCGTGCCGATCTTGGTCACCGTGGGACTGGTGGGGTTGCTCATCATCAAGCAGCCGGATCTGGGGACGCTGATCGTCATCGGGGCGGCAGCACTCGCCGTGATAATGGCCAGTGACGCCCCGATGAAATACGTGTTTGTCCTGGGGTTGGCGACGGTTCTTGCAGCCACCGTCCTTGCCTTTTCCGAGTCATATCGAGCCGACCGGATAACTGCCTTCCTCGATCCGTATGCCGATTCATCAGGCGATGGGTACCAGGTGATCCAGGGGTACTACGCGTTGGGCAACGGCGGGCTCTTTGGCGTCGGCCTTGGAGCGAGCCGGGCGCGGTGGTTCTATCTTCCCAATGCCCACACCGATTTCATCTTCGCCATCATCGGGGAGGAAACGGGCCTGGTTGGCGGTCTCACCGTGCTCGGTCTGTTCGTCGTCCTCGGGCTAGCCGGTTGGCTGGTGGCATCTCGGGCCCCGGACCCGTTTGGTCGGATGGTCGCCGCCGGAATCACTGTATGGCTCTCGTTCCAGGCTTTGATAAACATTGGTGGCGTTCTCGGCGTGGTTCCGATCACCGGAATCGCATTGCCCTTCGTCTCGTTCGGATCGACCGACCTGATCGTCTCGATGGCGGCACTTGGTGTGCTCGTGAACATCGCTCAGAGCGGTGTCCATGGGAAGACGTGACGTTTCTCATTGCCGCTGCAGGCACGGGAGGCCACGTTTTCCCGGGTCTCTCGGTTGGGGAAGCGTTGGTCAGCCTGGGGACCCCCAAGGACGAGGTCCTCTTTGTTGGCGGCGACCGACTTGCCGCGGAAGTCTACCCCGAGGAAGGTTTCCCGTTCCTCCAGGTGGAGCTTCGCGGTCTGCAACGGTCGCTGACTCCAAAGAATCTCACCCTGCCCAATGTGGTTCGCAAGGCGAGGAACAGGATCCGTCACGCCATTCTCGACGAGCCCGTGCGGGTGGCGCTGGGGATGGGTGGTTATGTCACGATCCCTGCCGGCATGGCGGCAAGAAAAGCGAGGATTCCCTTCCTGCATTCCGAGCAAAATGCCCAAGCCGGCCTGGCCAATCGCGTCGCCGCCCGCTGGGCCCTCCGCACGTTTGGCTCGTTCCCGGAAACCAGTGGTCTGCCGGGCGCCGAATGGGTGGGCAACCCGGTAAGAGAGCCCTTCTGGTCATTCGATCGTGATGCACTCAGAGCCGGGGCGCAGAGGCACTACGGCCTCGAGCCCGACACCCCTGTTCTTGGTGTCTTCGGCGGCTCACTCGGCGCGGGAGCGATCAACGAGGCGGTTTCGGCGATGGTGGAGCATTGGGACGGTCCCCCGATGGCGGTCGTGCATCTGACCGGTGCCCGAAACATCGAGGCTCACGGGTCGCTGCGGCATGCTCCGAATGTCCAATGGGTGCGGGTTGCGTTCGAAGAGTCGATGGAGACTTTCTACGCCATCTCCGATCTCGCCGTCGCCCGTGCCGGAGGAGCGGTTGCCGAGCTGACAGCGACGGGCACACCATCGATTCTCGTTCCGGGTGACTTCGGTTCGACCGGGCACCAGACCGGTAACGCCCGCTATCTGACCGAATCCGGAGCGGCCTTCACCGTTCAGGAGGCCGAGATCGGCCGGCTGTCCGATGTCGTGAAAAGCACGCTTTTCAACGACGATTCGCTGAAGATGATGCGAAGCTCGGCCCGACGGGTAGCGAAACCCGGAGCAGCCGTCACCATCGCCAAGGCCATGATGGAGGCAGCTCAATGAGGCTCCCCTACAAGCGGATCCACATCGTGGGCGCCGGCGGCGCCGGTATGAGTGCCATTGCCAAGGTTCTGGTGGCCCAAGAACATGAAGTGTCCGGGTCCGATCTGCGGGGTGGCGCCACCTTGGAAGGTTTGGCCGATATCGGCGTTGCGGTATTCACGGGTCATCACCCGGAGGTGGCTGTCTCAGCCGATCTCGTCGTTGCATCCTCGGCGGTACCCGAGTACGACGAGGAACTGGCCGCTGCACACGACGCGGGAATCCCGACCTGGCGACGTCCCCAGCTTCTGGAGGCTCTCACATCCGATATATCCACGATTGGGGCAACCGGAACCCACGGAAAAACCACCACCACTGCACTCATGATCACCGCTCTGCGATCCACGGGTGTGGATCCGTCCTTTGTCATGGGCGGCGATCTTGCCGACTTGGGGACGAACGGCCATGTTGGGACCTCGGACTTACTCGTCCTGGAGGCGGATGAGGCGTTCCGCACATTCGAGAGCCTCCATCTCGATGGTCTCGTCGTCACCAATGTCGAGGCCGAGCATCTCGAGCATTTCGGCACCGAGCAGGATCTGATCGATAGTTTCGTCTCAGTTGCAGAGTCGGTGTCCGGGCCTGTTGTTGCCTGTGTCGACGATCAGGGGGCAGCCGAAGTCGCTTCTCGGGCAAGGACGCTGACCTACGGCCAGTCACCCGCCGCCGCGTGGAGGATTGAAGGTCTCGAGAGGAAAGGTCCTGGAAGCACGTTCCGGTTGATCGGCGCCACCAAATATGTCGACGTCGAGTTGCCTCAACCGGGGAGACATGTCGCCCTCAACGCCGCAGGGGGCCTGGCGCTTCTCGCTGAGCTTGGTCATGATTTAGACGCCATGGCGAGGGGGATTTCTGCGTTTCGTGGAGTGGATAGACGCTGGGAGCATCGTGGCACGGTTGGCGGCGTCGTGCTGTATGACGACTACGCCCATCATCCGACGGAGGTCAGGGCCACCCTCGAAGCTGCCGGCGGGGTGGCGCCAGGCCGGCTCTGGGCCGTGTTTCAGCCACATCTGTATTCCAGGACAGAGCGTTTGAGCGACGAGTTTGGAGTCGCCCTCTCCTCCGCCGACGTAGTCGTGGTAACCGACGTTTATGGCGCTCGGGAAGCACCAGTGCCCGGTGTGACCGGGGAATTGGTTGCAGACGCCGCAAGAGCTGCCGGCGCCAAGGTCTACTACCTACCCCATCGCGCCGACTTGGTCGAGTTCCTGCTGCCCAGGGTCGATAGCGGAGACCTGGTGCTCACAATGGGGGCAGGTGACATCACTCTCCTCCATACGGAATTCGCTTCGAGACTCGGTGCCCTGACGTGACCGCGCTGACACATCTGATTGAACAGGGCAAAGTGCGCGAGAACGTGCCGCTGGGACCCTTGACTACCTACAAATCAGGTGGACCGGCCCGATACCTCGCGGAGATCGACGACATCGAGTCCCTCCGGGCGTTGATAGCGACAGGTGCCACGGCGAGTCAGCCACTGTTGGTGTTGGGAAGGGGGTCCAACCTCGTGGTCGCCGACGCCGGCTTTGCCGGTCTGGTGATTCGGCTCGGAGGGGGTTTTGCGGAAACTCGCATTGAAGGGACGGCAGTCACCGCGGGCTCGGCAGTCCCCGTTCCCAGGCTGGCACGGACGTGTGTGGATCATGGTCTCCGCGGTCTCGAGTTCTTCGTCGGCATTCCCGGTTCTGTCGGAGGTGCGGTCAGGCAGAACGCCGGGTGTTTTGGCTCCGAGACCAAGGACCGACTCGTCGAGGCCCGGATAATCGACCTGAGAGACGGCGCCACCCGTACCGACAGTCCTGACACCCTCCAGTTGTCCTATCGCCACTCCAACGTGGGAGCGGAGGATCTCGTCGTCACGGCGACATTCCAAACAGAGCGAGGCAATGCCGAGGAGGGTCGTCGGCAGATTCGAGAAATCACACGATGGCGTCGCGAGAACCAGCCGGGTGGCACGCACAACGCGGGCAGCGTGTTCAAGAACCCACCTGATATCTCGGCGGGCGAACTCATCGACTCTCTCGGTCTCAAGGGCCACCGGGTGGGCGATGTGACCGTGTCCGATAAACATGCGAACTTCTTCGTTGCCGGGCCGGAGGCAACTTCCGAGGATGTGCGGGGGTTGGTCGAGGAGATCAAGGAACGAGTATTGGAGCTCAGCGGCACCATGCTGGAACCGGAGATTCAGTTCGTGGGATTCAGGAAATGACAATGGACCCGAGACTTCTCCAACGGCGCAAGGCCGTTGCCGAAGACGCCGCTCAGCGCAACGTTGGGCGGCTACTCAGGTTCCTGATGACGGTGATCATCGTTGGGATCCTCGTGTGGCTTGCCTTTTCGCCGTGGCTGAGCGTCAGTCAGGTCAGAACGGCCGGCATCGCCGCCAGTCACGCCAACGAGACGCTGGCAGCGCATCGGGTCGTCGCCGGGACGCCGATGATCATGCTGCGTCCTGCGGCGGTAGAACGGGCCCTGGAGTTGGACCCATGGATTCGAAGTGCCCGTGTTCATCGCCAATGGCCCGATGAGGTGATTGTCCGAGTCGAAGAACGGGTGCCCGTGGCATGGTTCCAAACCGCCGGTGGATGGGCCCGGCGTGACATCGAAGGAGTGGCGGTGCCGGGGCCAGACTCACCCGACGACACCTTGCCCTGGATAAGACTTCCAGGACTCGACGAGGTCGACGCCGAGAGCTCGGTCTTTGTGGTGGGGGCGGCGGAGTTCGTGGCGAATCTTCCCGATTCGACACACCGCGACATGACGATGCGGGTCGAAGACGACGAACTGTGGGCGGTGGTCGACGGATATCAGGTTCGTCTCGGTCGTCCCGTCGAGATGGGGGCCAAGGCCTTGAGTCTCACCGCTCTGCTCCGCGAGCCATTACCCGAGAACTCGATTCTAGTTCTCATTGCACCGACGCACCCCGCGGTCCAGCCACCGGAAACCCCAGGGGTCTCTGGGGAAGAAGTTGATGAAGACCCGGCCGAGGAGGGGGAAAGGTCCGGCTCGAGTGACTCTCACCCGGACACCAGTCAACCCTAAGGCTATAGTAGAACCTTAAACATTAGGGGTTTACTTAACCCCGGTCTAACGGTAAACCTCTACTTCAGCTTTGAGATTTTCCGCTGAGTGGAGGTAATCCGTTGAGTAATTCCAGTGGCGCCTATCTGGCCGTCATCAAAGTCGTTGGCATTGGGGGCGGTGGAGTCAACGCCGTGAACCGCATGGTCGAGGCCGGTGTCCGCGGCGTCGAGTTCATCGCACTGAACACGGATGCCCAGGCGTTGTTGATGAGTGATGCAGATGTGAAGCTGGACATCGGACGCGACGTGACTCGCGGTCTTGGTGCCGGCGCCAATCCCGAGATAGGTCGGGCAGCAGCCGAGGAGCATCGCTCCGAGTTGGAGGACGCCCTCAAAGGCTCGGACATGGTGTTCATCACCGCCGGCGAGGGAGGCGGAACCGGAACAGGTGGCGCTCCGATTGTCGCCGAGGTTGCCCGATCGGTTGGTGCCCTCACGGTGGGTGTCGTCACCCGGCCTTTTGGGTTCGAGGGCCATCGCCGAGCCGTCTATGCCGAGGAAGGAATCGATGCCCTCAGGGATGCGGTAGATACCCTCATCATCATCCCCAATGATCGGCTTCTCGACGTCGGTGACCCATCGGCGCCGATAGGGGAGACGTTCCGTCTCGCCGATGAGGTCCTCATGAGCGGTGTCACCGGGATCACCGACCTGATCACCACGCCGGGGCTCATCAACGTCGACTTCGCCGACGTGAGGACCATCATGTCCGACGCCGGATCGGCGGTAATGGGGATTGGTCGCGCCACCGGTGAGAACCGGGCCAGTCAGGCCGCCGAGCGCGCCATATCCAGTCCGATGCTGGAAAGCTCGATGGATGGCTCCAAGGGCGTTCTGCTATCGGTTGCGGGACCGTCCTCGATGACTCTTCACGAGGCGATCGAGGCCGCTCGGGTCGTTTCCGATCACGCCGACGCCGAGGCGGATATCATCTTCGGGGCCATCATCGACGATGATCTTGCCGAGGAGATGAAGGTCACCGTTATCGCTGCTGGATTCGAAGGGCGCCGCCGCCCGAATCGAGCCTCCGGCTCGAGGCCGAAGCAGAAGCCGTCTGCCGTCGATGACGGAGATGACATGCTCGACATCCCCAACTTCGTTCAGGGATGATCCGGCCGCCCCAATGGCACGGGGCATCGTTCAGCGAGGCCCTGGATGGTGACATCCGCAATGACATCAGCGCTCGCGCCACGCTCAGCGAGGTACTCGGTGTTTCGGATTCCTGGGCCACGGTTCATCAGGTTCACGGCAGAGAGGTGGTCCGAGCCACCGTTTCCGGTGATGGCGGCGACGCCGACGCAGTCTGGACGACAGAGCCCGGTTTGCCTGTGGCTGTCTTCACTGCCGATTGCTTTGCAGTAGTCATGTCCGCCCCAGGGGCGGTCGGCGTGGCCCACGCCGGCTGGCGAGGGGCGCTGGCGGGTGTGGTCGCTGAGATGAGATCGGTAATGGTTCACAGCGGTCACATTCCGACCATGGCAGCCATCGGACCCGGGATAGGACCGTGTTGTTTCGAGGTGGGCGCCGAGTTGAGTAAAAAGTTCTCCGACCACGGCGCGATGACAACTTGGGGTACCAGTTCGGTGGATCTCACGGGTTCGATTCTTGGTCAACTCGAGGGCCTCGAGACCTGGGTTTCAAAGGGATGCACCTATCACAGCGACGGTTGGTTCAGTCACCGGAGGAATGGCAAACCCGATCGTCTGGCGGCAGTCGGGTGGGTGGTGTGAGCTACCAGTCGGTGATGAGACGGATCTCGGATGCTGCGATGCGAGCCGGGCGCGACACCAGCGAGATCACCCTGGTCGCAGTTTCGAAGAGCAAATCGGCCGAAGAGATCATCAGGGTCTACGAGGAAGGTCACCGCGACTTTGGAGAGAACCGGGCCCAGGAGCTGGCGACGAAGGCGCCGTTGCTTCCCGACGACATCCGTTGGCATTTCGTCGGCTCACTTCAATCAAACAAGACGAGGGTTGTGCGGCCCCTCAGCCATCTTCTTCACTCAATGGATCGGCGGTCCGTTGCCTCGGCCTGGGTCAAGGGTCCCGGGATGCCCCCTCCGGTCCTCCTCCAGGTGAATGTCGGTGGCGAGAGGCAGAAGTCCGGAGCCGAAATAGGGGAAACCGGCTCGCTCGTCGAGTGGATGACCAAATTGGGTCTTGAGGTCAGAGGTCTGATGGCCATCCCACCAATCCCCGACCAGCCGGAGGCCAGTCGTCGTTTCTTCGTCATGCTGAGGGAGTTGCGAGATCGAGTAGCGGTCCAGAATCCCTCGGTTGTCGAGCTATCCATGGGCATGACCGATGATTTCGAAATCGCCATAAGTGAAGGTGCCTCTATCATTCGAGTAGGTCGGGCTATCTTTGGCCCGCGCAATTGACCGGAGCCACACCGATGTCTTCACTGTTCTCGAAAGCACTTGTCTATCTGGGTCTCGTCGATGAGGACCAGGTCGAAGCCGGGGCCGGCGAACAGGGCATGATTACCGCCTCCGACGGTATCATGCAGCCAAACAGTGTCGATTCGGTGCCTGAGGGTCGGAGAGTGGAGCCGCCTTTGACGGCGCGAACAGCAACCCGGCCCCAGGGCCGGTCGGAGGCAGTCGTCGCCGGTGGTCCGATGGTCCGCCCGGTCGAGATCCAGTCGGACATCCTGGTAGTCGAGGAATTCGGCGATGCCCGTGTTCTGGCCGACAGAATTCGTGAGCGTACCCCGGTCGTGCTCGACATGAGACAGGTCGATCAAGATCTCGTCAGACGTGTTGTCGACTTCTCATCCGGTCTGATCTATGCCCTCGATGGGTCGATGCGAAGGATCGGCGATGGCTTGGTGGCGGTCCTGCCGCCCCGGGTGACCCTGAGTCGCGACGAGAAGCGACGTCTGGCTTCTCTCGGTGCTTACGAGCTCGACGACGTCGACTGATCGGTGAGCATCCGTGCGATCATCGGCTTCGCTCTCACGATCTACTTCTATGCCGTGTTTCTTTGGGTGATCCTGTCGTGGATACCAGCCTCAACCGCGCATGCCGTGGGTCGACTCCAGACCTTTCTCGATCGGATGATCTACCCGGTGATACTCCCAATCCGGCGAGTGATCCCACCAGTCCGGATCGGCGGGGGAGCGCTTGACTTGTCGCCGATCGTCCTCCTCGTCGGAATTCAGATTCTCCTTCGGTTGGTCCGCTGATTGCCCTGATACTTGAAGGCTGGGTTTCCGGTTCTTATCCTCCTGCCCGAGCGAAAGGCCGAAAACCATGGGAATGACACCCGCCAACGTAGAGCAGAAGACCTTCTCAACAGTCCTTCGAGGTTATGACCTCGATGAGGTTGACGACTTTCTCGATGACGTCGTTGCGACGATTCGCGAACTTCAAGACCAGATCCTCGATGCCAAGGCAAACAATCCAGTGGAGAAATCGGCGCCCGTCGTGGATGAGAGCGCCATCGGTCGTGTCCTCATGACGGCCCAGGCGACTGCCGACACGATGATCGCGGATGCCCGGGAGGAAGCGAACCAGATCCTGGCGGACGCCATGTCCCAGGCCGACTCGTGGGCGGTTGAGATTGATGCAAAGAAGGCGGCCGGCGAAGAGGAGATGGCCGAGCTCACTCATCATGTTGCCGGTGTCCGCACCCAACTCGCCGTGCTGGCCACTGTTGTGGCTGATCGGTTGGATGAGATGGACCAATCGATTGGTGACCACCAGCAGACCGACCAGGATCTGGACTTGGCTCACGACGCTGACGAGGACTCCGCAGACGATGCGAACACCCAGATCGTTGATGACGACTCCGGGGACGAGGACACGCATCAGGGATCGGACGCCGGTTCTGTCGATGATGAAGAAGACGGCGAGCTCGGTGACGACTCTACGAAGGAGTTGTCCTCCGTGGAGCATGACGACCGGGACGAGTAGGCAGCTTGCCTGAGTTCATCTACCAATTCCTCCCGGGCGACCGGCCCGAGCTTCTCACCGATCCGACTGCCTGGTCAGAGGAGGATGAAAGAGCGAGCGCTGAGCACTATCGACGTCTGGTGCAGGCAACGGAGGATGGAATCGTCATTCTCGCTGGTCGAAGTCTCGACGGGGTCGGGCCTTCCGTGGTCATTCTCGAGGCCGATAGCGAAGAGGACGCCCGCCGATTCATGGAGGAAGACCCGTTCGTGGCCGAGGGTCTTTTCGACGTGAGTCTTCATCCCTTCCGTGCTGCCCTGATCCGGGGCACTCTCCCGGGACCTCACTAGGCCTTGACCACGTCCAGCCGAATGGTGTGACCGTCGATCTCGACATCGGAGCCGTCAACCTCGCTGCTTCTGATCAGTTCGGACGCCAGAACCTCACTTATGATGTAGTCGCGGTATTGATCTAAAGCCACCGCGACATCGTCGTCGGCCGCTTGCCAGGTCAACTGGATCCGATCAGAAACTTGAAGTCCCGCTTGACGGCGCATGTTCTGGACCTTGCTCACAATCTCACGGGCCAGACCTTCGAGTTTGAGTTCTCTGGTGATAGTTGTGTCAAGCGCACATGCAAATTTCGGACCGGTTTCGACGATGGTCCCCTCAACCGGAGTGCGCTCGACGAGGATCTCGTCGAGTGTGATCTGCTGTCCGAAAAGCTCGGTCGAGCCCCCAGCGAGAAGCTCTTCTATCTGATCGCCGGAGAGCCCGGCGATCGCGGTAGCGGCATGGGTCATTCTGGAGCCGAGAACCGGGCCAAGCTTGCGGTAATTCGCTTTGGCCGAGAGATGGACGAAGGCGGTCTCCTCCGAACTGACCGTTACCTCCTTCACATTGAGCTCGTCGGATATGAGGGAAGCATGGGTGGTGACGGCATCGGCCACGCTCGGGTCGCGGGTTATGACTGTGAGCCGGGAGAGCGGTTGGCGGACCCTATGACCCTCCCTCTTTCGCAGATTGCGCCCGAGCCGCACCACCTCGCGGACCGAGGCCATCGCT
>JAPUJM010000023.1 GCA_027296205.1 Actinomycetota bacterium | reverse complement strand
TGTGGGTTTCATCACCGGTTTGTTCACGAACACGACTGGCACATCACCACCCGCGACGACGGGAGCTTCCAATTCCGCAGACCCGACTGGACCCCCTACCCGCCACCCCAACCAGGGTTACATCCCCGACTCGCCGCCCTCGTCGACACCCGACCAACCTAGGGGCAGCCGCCCCCGCCTCCGCAACCATCCACCTCAAGAAAACGCAGAAACCAGCCGGCGGATCCGCTCTGCCACGAGATCAGGTTTCTCCATTGGCAGGAAATGCCCGGCCTCCGGGACGACTTCTAGCCCGGCACGCCGAAACTGGGCCGTTTGCTCGCGGGCGAATTCGGGTGTGATGGTGTCGGAGGTCTCACCCGCCAGGACCAGCACCGGGATCTCGATCTCACCGAGTCGTTCCCAGGTGTCATGGACGTTGGATGCTCGGTAGATGTCCGCTTCGACTTCGGGGTCGCAAGCAAGCTCGACGGGACCCTCGCCTACTAATCCGCACTCGACGTAGGCCTTCACGGCGGACGGCACCCAATTCGAGAAGGCATCACGAGAAGCGAAATGGTCTCTGGCGGCTTCACGTGACTCAAAGATCCTCTTTCGCTTGATCGTGATGACGCTCAAGGTGTTCTCCCGTCGGCCATGAGGGCCGGGAAAGATGATGGGCTCAATCAGGACCAGAAACCGAAATCGATAGGGATCTGCAAGCTGGGCCATCGTCAACGAGGCCGCGCCCAACGAAAGACCCACACCGATGCCACCCGGAGCGGTCTCGTCGAGCACCTGCTCACCGAATACTCGCCAATCGACGGGCAGATCCAGCCTCGGTCCGGCACCGTGCCCGGCAAAATCCCATGTGATGCACTCCACGCCATCGAGTCCGGAGATCACCGGACCCCACACCGCTCCACAGAAACTCGTGGCATGGGCAAAATAGACGGACATCGGCCGGCGAGGTTATACAGATCGGTCACGGCATATGATCTGCTGCCTTGCCATACCTGTACGAGTTCTCGGACGCAAACGGGTCTGATCGCGATCTTTTGGGCGGGAAGGGCGCTGGACTCGCTGAAATGACCCGACTGGGGTTGCCGGTCCCGCCGGATTCACCATCAGACGGCAATGTCGCTCAGGTTGCCCGGTGGGAAGAGGTGAACCCGATGCTCGGCCTGAGCGGTGTTCGCCTCGGTCTGATGTTCGACGAGATATATCGAATGCAGGCTCGGGCCGCAGTCAACGCCGTGACGCGACGGCTCGAAGCAGACGGCAATCCTGTCCTCGAGATCATGATCCCTCTTGTCGCCACGGTTGAAGAATTGCGAAGAATGAAGGTGGTTGTAGAAGAAGAGATCGCCATGGCCACCGCCCGAACCGGCCGGGAATACAGCATTCCGATCGGCACGATGATCGAGCTTCCCCGCGCAGCCCTGACTGCCGGGGAGATCGCCGAGGTAGCGGCCTTCTTCTCGTTCGGAACCAACGACCTCACCCAGATGACATACGGCCTGAGCCAGGACGACGCCGAAGAGCTGTTCTTGAAGGATTACATCGACCAGCGGATCTTTCCTTCGGACCCTTTCCAGACCCTGGACCAGGAAGGAGTGGGACGATTGATGCGAATCGCCTGCCGCGAGGGCAGAGCCGCTAATCCCGACCTGACGCTTGGCTTGTGCGGGGAGCATGGCGGCGATCCGGACTCGATCGCCTTCGCCCATGGGCTGGGCCTCGATTACTTGTCGTGCAGTCCCCCAAGCGTGGAAGGAGCGCGGCTGGCAGCGGCGCAGGCGGAGTTAGGTGTCGGCTAGTGCCCCGAGTCGCTCGATGGCTGCCAGAAGCTCGTCGACTCCGTCACCGGTAGTTGCGGTCGTCACGAGGACTTCCGCTCCCCTGGCCTCCGCCACTTCGGTCAGGGCCCTCTTGACATCGGATGCTCCCGAACGGTCACCCTTGTTGACGACAAAAAGATCTGCAATCTCCACGACTCCAGCCTTGTCGGCCTGAATCTGATCGCCCCAGGAAGGCCCAACGACCAGGACCACCGGATCGGCCAAATCCATGATCTCGACCTCGGACTGTCCGACTCCGACCGTCTCGACGATGAGCCGGTCGAAGCCGGCCACACTCATGAGCCTGATTGCTTCGGAGGAGGCATCGGCGAGACCCCCCAGACGACCCCGAGTTGCCATTGACCTCACGAACACGCCGTCATCATCAATGTGAGTCTGCATCCGAATTCGGTCGCCCAGAATCGCACCACCCGTCAGGGGACTCGACGGGTCGACGGCAAGCACCGCGACCGTCTCCCCCTTCTCCCTGATCTTCTCGATCAGGACCGTGATCAGCGTCGATTTCCCGGCGCCAGGAGGACCGGTGACCCCGACGACTGCGACGGGGCCACGACCGAACTCACCCAACGGCTCACCACGCTCGATCAGCGTGATGGCACGGGCAAGGGCCTGACGATCGCCCGAGCGGACGGCCTCGACGAGAGCAGCTTCCATCGCTGGGAAGCCTACGGGGAGAGCAATTACAGCGAAGGGAGCGTTATGCCGAGACCTTCCGTGGCCTCATCGAGCGTCCCCGGCGCATCGGCGGAGGCTACGACCTCACGGACCCCGGGAACGCGATCCATGAGGATGCGCTCGATTCCAGCTTTCAGGGTCATCATCGACAACGGGCAACCACCACAGGCACCGACCATCTCGAGACTCACCGTCCCATCGTCGGCCCCCAGCAAGACGATGTCGCCACCATCGGCCTGGACAGCCGGGCGAATGTAGTTGAGAGCCTCTTCGAGTTTGGCTTCGTCGATTGGGCCATCGACAACCTTCGAGGGGGAAATTGAGATTGGGGTCGATTCTGTCATGTGCACCTGGGAACCGATGTCGCGAGGATGTTGTTCCAGAGCTTAGAGCCGTCGTCAGCTTCTCTCGACGGAAGCGCCGAGAGCGGCGAGACGCCCTGCGAAATCCTGGTAGCCGCGATCGATGTGAACAGCGCCGCCTACCTCGGTGACACCGTCCGCTCTCAACCCGGCAAGCACGAGCGCCGCGCCGGCCCTGATGTCGGGTGACAGCACCGGACAGCCAGAGAGCCGGTCGACCCCACGGACGATGGCGTGCTGGGCCTCGATCGAGATATCGGCACCCATGCGTGCCATCTCGCCAACGTAGCGGAATCGGGCGTCGTAGAGGTTTTCGGTAACCACCGACGTGCCCGACGCCAGAGAGAGAAGAGCAACCATCTGTGGGTGCATGTCGGTGTGGAAACCGGGGAAGGGAAGCGTTGAGAAGTCAACCGGCGTCGGCCGCTCCGGGCCCTTCACCCGAAGCCAGCCGTCGCCCCGCTCAACATCGCAACCCGCATCTTCGAGTTTGCGGAGCTCCATCCTGAGATGATCCGGGTGGCACCCGGTGATAGTCACGTCTCCGGTCGTGATCGCAGCGGCCACGGCAAAGGTGCCCGCCTCGAGACGGTCTGGGATGACCTTGTGCTCGATTGGATGGAGTGCTTCAACGCCCCGGATCGTGACGAGAGATGTTCCCCCGCCCGTGATGTCGGCTCCCATCTCGGTTAGCTGGCCGATCAGATCCTCGATCTCGGGCTCTCTCGCCGCATTCACAATGACGGTTTCGCCTTCGGCAAGCACACCGGCAAACAGGACATTCTCTGTCGCGCCGACCGATGGAAACGGCAGTTCGACCTCCGTGCCCTTCAGCTTGCCGTCGATTCGGCCAACCAGTTCGCCGTGAACCAGTTCAAAGGAGACACCCATCTGCTCGAGACCGCTCATGTGCCACTCGATTGGCCGCGACCCGAGATCGTCACCGCCAGGGAGGGCAACACGGGCGACACCGCATCGAGCCAGCAGTGGACCGAGAACAACAATCGAGGCTCGCATCTGACGTACCAGGTCAATGGGAGATTCGGGCTTGAGCTCTTCCGGGACAACGATCCAGAGCTCTTGATCCCCCTGATCGACCTTGCAACCGGTGTACTCGAGCACTTGACACATCAGCTCGACATCGACGATGGAAGGAACATTGGTGAGACGATGCCGACCAGGGGCAAGCAGCGCCGAAACCATCTCTTTGAGCACGGCATTCTTCGCACCCAGAACCTTTACTGTGCCCGCGAGAGACCGGCCTCCCTCGACAACAATCTTGGACATTGACGCGAATGTAGTTGTCATCTCGGCCAACTCCGGGTGACCCGGGTGAGTCACCGCTCCTGGCTACCCTGCCGCCCGTCATGAGAATCGCCGTCGGCTCGGACCACGCCGGGTACAACCTCAAAGAGCATCTGGCCTCCTGGCTGGCCGAATCGGGTCATGCCGTATACGACCTGGGCACCCATACCAGCGACCCGGTCGACTACCCGGACTATGCCGCCTCGGTTGCTCAGGCTGTCCTGGACGGACGCGCCGACCGGGGCATCATTGTTTGTGGATCGGGCGCAGGAGCGTGCGTCGCAGCCAACAAGCTGAAAGGCATCCGCGCTGCCGTTGCCCATGATGCCTATACATCTCATCAAATGGTCGAGCACGACGACGTCAACGTTCTTTGTCTTGGATCGCGGGTCATAGGAGAGGCGCTCGCCGAGGATCTCATCAAGACCTTCATCGAAGCGAAATTCAGCCGAGAGGACCGCCACATCCGCCGACTGGACAAGATTCGGGCGCTGGAGGCCTAGCTGCTCGAGGTGACGGGGGCAGGCGCCGGGAGCTGGGCAAGCTGTCGACGGCGCAGCGTCTGCTTCCACGGCCGATCAGGTCGGCAAGAAGAGGGTGGAGCCCAAAGCCCGACGACCCTCGTACCATCTTGCACTTGAATCGACGATGAGGGGACATGACAAAGACCCATAAGGGGCCCGCCCAAGACCCGACAAGTCAGACCACCAGCCCGTGGCCGAAGAGAATGGCGATCGCCGGTGGTGTCATCGCGATCGTTCTGCTCAACGTCTTGATCCTCACCGGCACGTTGAACGAGCCGACCGCCGGCGTTCCCGAGGGAACAGAAGAGGTCGCAGTCGCTGCGCCTGCCCATGTCGAGGGCAACCTCTATGACGAGAACGAGGTCCCTGCCGGAGGCGAGCACTCACCGATCTGGGCTAACTGTGGCTTCTATTCGGAACCGATAAATGCGGAGAACGTGGTGCACTCACTGGAGCACGGGGCCGTTTGGATCACCTACACCGCCGAAGTTCCAGCTGACCAACTCGATCTCTTGCGCCGGCTGGCACGGCCGGCTGAGAAGGTGCTGGTGAGCCCGGTGGAAGACCAGCAATCAACGATCATCGCTACGGCCTGGGGCTTTCAGCTCGAATTGGGTAGCGCCGAGGATCCCCGCCTCGAGCAGTTCGCCGCGGAGTTTGCCGGCAGTCTCTCGGCCCCGGAGCCCGGTGGCGCCTGCACGGGCGGCGTCGGCGCCCCGGCCTGAACGACAGTTCTCACGACCCAACCACCACACCAACCTCAAAACCCGGGCCCCTGGCCACCAGACGAATGATGACCGAGCGAGACACAACGATGGGTGGCCCACGTCGATGTGACCAACTGTTCGGCTCCGATCAGCAGCGAGGCGCCGATGAAAAAGCTGGCAATCACATCAGATGGCCAGTGTGCGCCGAGACGAACTCGACTCAAGGCGACGGACAACACCACCACTGCGAACACCACGAAACCGAGGCGCAAGAACTCAGAGCGGTTTGTCAGGATCCACAGGAGGAACGGGACAAGCCCGAAAATGACGACGGCATGTATGACGTGCCCGCTCGGAAAGGAACCAAACTCGGTACCGACCGCCGGGTCGGGAGGCCGGGGCCGATCGACAACCACCTTGATCACGATATCAACGGCGAGCGCGGCTGCCACCAGAGTGCCGAGAGTGATGGCCGAGGCACGACATCGGCGCCACAAGACGGCCACAGCGACGACACCAACAGTGACGGCGAGGGTCGGCGAGCCCAGTCGGGTCACGAGCCTGGCGAATGATTGCTGGCCTCCCCACCCTCGGACCCACTCGGAAACAGGTTGGTCGATTCGTAGCAGCCACTCCGGGTTGCTCGCGGTTATCACCGCGACGGATAACGTGATTACGACCGTCACGATCAGGAACCCGGGACTACGCAGGACGACACGGAAAAACCAGGGGGTATCCTCGGGAAGCCCCCGATGCATCCGGCCGAAATCTATCCCTTTCAGCGATTCCTCTTCCGTCATGCCATCGCTGGTACTAGAAGAGGCATGACCGGAACGTCGTCATCAAGGGCGACTGAGAGGAGTACGTGTGAGAATCGGCCGCACCGAAGGTGGCACGTCGGTGCGATCGCTACGGCCACGCTTGCGCCAGGTCAACGCAGAGCCGACTATCGCAACGAAAAGGCCGAACACGATGAGAGCCGTTCTGTTGACTGCCGGTTCGCTCCCAACGGCGAACCGCAGGGCGAATCCAGCGCCCAGCACTG
>JAPUJM010000229.1 GCA_027296205.1 Actinomycetota bacterium | reverse complement strand
GCCTCCGGTGATAGAGCAGGTCCCGGCATCGCCATGACTCACCTCGACAATGGGGAGGGCCAGACCGGTGGTGTCACATCCCGAAGACGGTTTGAAGCAATGCAATCCTTCTGTGATTGGCCAGCCGAAGTTGATGTCGGGGGCAAGATCGACGACTGACACCTCCTCATAAGCGTTCTGACCGACGTCGGCGATGTAGATGACATCGTCATCGATCCAGAATCGCCACGGGTTTCGCAATCCGGAGTTGAACAGCGTGGGATCGGGATCGCCGTCCACTGAAATCGACACGAGCCCGCCCAGGAGTGTGCCCGGATTCTGTCCGTTGTTGAAACGATCGTTGGAACCACCGCCGTCACCCAACCCCAGATAGAGGATCCCGTCGGGGCCGAACTGGATCATTCCCCCGTTGTGGTTTGCGGCGGGCTGGCTCAGTCGAAGCAGAACACGCTCCGAGTCCGGGTCAGCGGTGCGGTCGTCGATGAGTGCAAACTCGGAAACCACGGTGTCACCGTTGTTGGCGGTGTAGTGGGCGAAGACCCTGTCCGCATCCTCGGGGTGGAGCGCGATGGAGAGCAGACCACGCTCTCCCTGATCGAGGACCTGGGTATTGATGTCCAACACGGGCTCGTCGCCGACGGAGACACCGTCATAAATCCAGATACGGCCGTCTTTCGTGGCGATATAGGAGATCTTGCTCCCGGGAACCGAGGTGAGTTGAACCGGGAAGGACAGATCAGCGACCTTCTCATATGCGAGGGACTCCAGCGGTTCGAGGGTGGTCGACCGGCCGGTGGTCGCCGTTATCTCCGGGAGAGTCGTCGAAGGCAGCCCTTCGGTGGTGGACGGCGTCTGGGCCGTCGCCACGTCTGGCGTTGTGGTTGGCGCCAATTCCTGCTGGACGGAGCAGGCGGCGACCACCATCAACAAAACCACCGCTGTGTGCCGCATCCGCGCCCAGGTTATGCCTAGCTTGACTTTTCGTGAGTCAAGTCAAGAAGAACGATCGACGTACCATTTTCGGATGGGCAATGTACGACTGGGCCAACTCGGCCTACATCACGACGTTTGGCGCGATCGTCGCAGTTTTCTTTGCTTCGACGATCGTCCCTGACGAAGGGTTCGCCGGACTGTCCGGTGAGACACTGTGGGCGGGCGTGGTTGGCATTGGATCATTCATCCTCTTCCTGGTGATGCCAGTCCTCGGCACGGTTGCCGATTACGCGGCCGCCAAGCGCAGATTCCTGCGCAGTTTCGCGCTTCTCGGAGCCCTCACCACGATCGCTCTCCCCCTGGTGCCTGATGGCGCCGTGCTCGGCTTTCTCTTCGTGGCGTTGATCTCGCAGATCGGCTTCGTTGCCGCCAACGTCTTCTACGACGGCTTCCTGCCGATCATCACGACCGACGACACAATCGATCGAGTCTCGTCGAAGGGTTTTGCGTATGGATACATCGGGGGCGGTCTCTACCTCCTGCTCGCCTTCGTGTTGATCTTCCTGAGCGACAACGGAACCCTCGGGTTGTCGTTGGCCGAAGCGTCGCGAATCTCAATAGCCGGGGCCGGAGTCTGGTGGCTGCTGTTCAGCGTCGTGACCCTGCGTCGACTGCCCGACGAGGGGGAGCCTCATCCCCTTCCCGCGCGGCTTGCCGACAGGTCGCGATTGAGCGCCTACGTGCGCATCGGGTTCGGCGCCACCTGGGAGACAACCAAGAAGCTCCTCGACTTTCGGGCGCTGCTGCTCTTCGTGGTGGCCTATTTCTTGTACAACAACGGAATCAACACCATCATCGCGGTGACCGGTGCATACGCTGTCGACACGCTCGAGCTGGCGACTACCGAGATCGTGATCACGTTCCTGATCGTCCAGTTCGTCGCCTTTGGAGGGGCTCTCTTCTTTGGGTGGCTCGCCGGGAAGATCGGCACCAAACCGGCCATCGTCATCTCGTTGTTCATCTGGATCGGCATATCCATCGCCGGGTACTTGCTTCCGGTCGGGAAGGCGGCCCCTCTATACATGCTCGGGGCGGTTGTGGGTCTCGTCCTCGGTGGGTCTCAGGCCTTATCGCGGAGCCTCTACGGGAGCATGATCCCCGAGGAGTCGTCGGCCGAGTTCTTCGGGTTTTTCACCGTGTTCTCCAAAGCCTCGGCCGTCGCCGGCACGACCGTCTTCGCCCTGGTCAGCGGTTTCACCGGTTCTGGTCGCCCCGCGATTCTCTCCGTGGTGGGCTTCCTCGTGGTGGGGTTGATCCTGCTGATGCGAGTCAACGTGAAGGAAGGCCGAGCTTCGCGGGAGGATTGGGCGCTAACCGATAAGGTCTAGGCTCGTGTTGATGGATGAGATCCACGACACCGATGGCCGGCTAGAACCCCCTGAGCCGGAGAAACCACCGGCCGATATTCCCTGGGGCGGGATCGTGGCGACAGTCGGGCTGATCCTCGTTGTCGTCTTCGCCGTCCAGAACACCGAGACGGTGGCCATCGAGTTTCTTTGGATGAGTGGCAGGTTCCCACTGTCGATTGTCATCCTGGTGACTGCCGTTGCCTCCGCGGGCTTCACCACACTCGGTGGGGTCTTCTACAAGAAGAGACGCCGCCGACGACGGGCCGAGAAGGACGAACTCAAGTATCTCCGGGGCGACGACTGACTCAGACTGCCGGGTCCTGAAGTTTTTTCAGATTTCTTCTGAATCGGTCTGTTTTTCGGTCAAATCTGTCACACCTGGCTTGTTGAGTGGAGACTATGAGTTGGGGAGATTCTTCTAACGATCGGGGCGATGAGGCGTTGGCCCATTTCCATGGGTTGGCGTCGGCGGGGTTGGCCCATGTTTGTCAGCTGATAGTCGAGATCGACGCCCGTCAGTCGTGGATGACCGATGGGGCGAGGGGTCTGGTCGACTGGGTGGCGGCGAGACTACGGCTGCGTCATGCCACCGCCGCTCAACTGGTTGGTGTCGTCCGGAGGCTTCAGGAGCTGCCGGTGTTGTCGGCCCGGTTCGCTTCCGGTGATCTTTCGTTGGA
>JAPUJM010000228.1 GCA_027296205.1 Actinomycetota bacterium | reverse complement strand
AGCCGATACGGGACGACACGACAGCACTCTCCGACTCACCGAAGTCCCGTGTTCTGAGCGACGAAACGCCACACGCCGATTCAGCCGATACGGGCATCAACATGTGCACGGGCTGGTACATCGACCTACGGGCACGACAGGAGAAACTGATCAGCGAGAATCTCAGCTGAGCGAAGCGAGAGCCTCCTGGGCAGCGGACTGCTCGGCAGCCTTCTTCGATCGGCCCTCACCCGACCCCAGTCTTATGCCGTCAACGTAAACGACCGCACTGAAGCGACGGTCGTGGTCCGGGCCACTGCCCTCCACCTCGTAGACGGGTCGCCGGCCGTCGCGGGCGACGTGCTCTTGAAGTCGAGTCTTGTAGTCCTTGATACCCGGGCTCTTGGCCCGGTCGGCCACCTGATCGGCCCAGAGTGACAGGATGATCTCTCCGGCGGAGTCGATTCCGGAGTCGAGATAGACCGACCCGAGGATCGCCTCGAGCGCGTCGGCGAGGATGGAATCCTTGCCACGACCACCCGTTCGCTCTTCGCCGGGGGCGAGTTCGATAAAGACCCCAAGGTCGATCGATCTTGCAATCTCGGCGAGAGCGGGGCCGCTGACAACGGCGGCGCGGACCTTCGCCATCTGCCCCTCGGCCAGGTGGGGGTATGACTTGTAGAGCAGATCCGTGATCACAAGCTGCAGAACTGCATCGCCAAGAAACTCGAGACGCTCGTTGTCGATGCGAGACGGGTCGTCCGAGCTGACCGACCGATGGGTCAGCGCGAGGCGAAGCAATCCGGGGTTCTCAAAGGTGTAGCCCAGCTTGCCTTCGAGAGTCATGCCAACTGTTCGGCCAGCCGTCCCGGCAGGTCACCCTCTGCGCCATCCCTGGCCATGGAGAGCGCGTTGGAAATAGCAACCCGACTCGAACTTCCGTGGGCCATCACCGCAACCGATTTCACTCCGAGAAGCTGAGCGCCTCCGTAGGTTTCGTAGTCAAGGACCTCCCCGACGGCGGCGACGGCAGGAAAGACTTGTTCCTGAATATCCGGTGACAGTTTCGAGAGCGCTTCGAGAAGATATTGGGTCACGAGCTTGGCCGTACCTTCGGTCGTCTTGAGGAAGACGTTGCCGGTGAAGCCGTCGGTGACGATGACGTCCGCTTTGTCTGTCGCAATGTCCCGACCTTCGAGATTCCCCACAAAATTCGTCGGGCCGGCGTCAAGCAGGTCATAGGCCGCTCGTTCGAGGTCGCGCCCCTTCCCCTTTTCCTCTCCAATGGAGAGAAGGCCGACGCGCGGGTCCTCCACGCCGAACAGCGCCTGAACGGCAACGGAGCCCATGATCCCGAACTGAGCGAGCTGCTCAGGCTTGACGTCAGGATTGGCACCGGCGTCCAACACCAGCGTTGGTGTCACCGGGGTGGGGAATATCACGGCTATCGCGGGCCGCGAAACTCCTTTGATTCGTCCGATGACGATCGCCGCCGCAGCCATGGCTGCTCCGGTCGAGCCGGCGGAGACGAACCCATCCGCCGATCCCTCCGCGACCAGTCTCGCCGCGACGTTTATCGATGCCTGAGGCTTCTCTCTGAGCGCCCGGCCAGCTTCGTCGCCCATGCCAATGACGTCGGCCGCGTCAACAATCGGAAGACGGGTCCCCAGCTTGGATAGCTCGATTTCGAGCGACTCGTGATGCCCTACCAGAACCACATCCACACCACGGCCGGCGGCTTCAACCGCACCGGCAACGGTTTCGGAAGGGGCGTAGTCGCCCCCCATGGCGTCGAGGGCGATGCGGGCCAAATCTCTTAGTCGGTCTCGAGTACTTCGCGGCCGCCGTAGGTACCGCACTCACGACAGGCGCGGTGAGGAAGCTTTGGCTTGCCACACTGCTCACACGCCACACTGCTCGGAGCGGAGACCTTCCAGGCCGCCTTGCGTTGACGGGTCCGAGAGCGCGACATCTTTTTCTTGGGTACCGCCATCTCGGGCACTCCTTGGTTTCTCAGGAATCGAATAGATCTTTCAGGACGGCAAAGGGGGACCCGGAGTCCTCTCCATGCTCGTCGCAGGGGCCACTATTCAAGTCGGTTCCACAGATTGGGCAAAGTCCCTTGCAGTCTTCTCGGCAAACGGGGGTCGCCGGTATGCTCAGCGCCAATTCGTCGGTGGCAGCACCGCCAACATCGATTTCTTTGTCGACGATGGCGTAGCCGTTCTCATCCGGCGTGACCGAGAAGTGCTGCAAGCCCTCCGTTTCGAGTTGCTCCTCCCACTCCGTCAGACACCGCACGCAGATGAGGCGGGCCTTGGCGGCTACTCGGAAGTTGGCCTGGACGCCATCAACCGTCCCAACAACCACGCCTGTCACCGTCATCGGGCCTTTGACAGTCGAATCGCCCAGCCGAAGGGAGACCTCGCAAGTCCCGGAGAATTCCCGTTCCCTCTCGAGGTCTCCGGCCAGGTCACCAACGCTGATGACCAAGTCGGCGCCCATGTCAGATCGGGACTTCGGGTGGCCGGGGTCTCGCCTGGCGGAGCTCGTTTCGGGCATCCTTGACCTGGGCCATTATGTCTTCGAGACGCCCCTCGACCCGCTGCAGCTTCTTGTCGATCTCGTCTTCGGTCTCGAGTCGGAGACGGCGAGCATCACCTTCGGCCCGGCGGACGAGGATGTTGGCCTCCTCGACTGCCTCGGCAACGATGTTTGACGCCGAGACCATGTCGTCCGCCTCGGTCCGGGCCTTCTCCATGATCTCGCGGGCTTTCTCATTCGTCCGAGAAATGAACGCTTCGCGCTCCCGGACCATCCAGCGGGCTGCCCGTAGCTCGTCTGGAACACTTGCCCGAAGAGTCTCGAGAAGACTGAGAAAGGCATCCCGATCGACAAGGGCATTGGACGACAACGGCATCGTCTTCGCCTCGTGGAGGTGGACCATCAGATCGTCGACGATGTCGAGAATGTCGCTCGGCTCCGGACGGCCAGGGGCATCGACAGCAACCTCGGCGCCGATATCTATCTTTATGTCCTGGCTCATGACAACCGCTCCTTCAATGCGCTCTCCACCACGTCGGGGACCAGACCGCTCATCGATCCACCGAGCCTTGCAACCTCTTTGACCAGCGACGACGAAATAAACCCGTACTCCGGGTGGGTGGGCATGAACACCGTTTCCATCCCGGTCAGATGTCTGTTCATCTGGGCCATCTGATTCTCATAATCATAATCGTCGACCGTGCGCAAACCTTTGACCACGACGTCAGCGCCGACTTCACGTGCATGATCTACCAGCAAACCACCAAAAACAGTGACTTCGACGTCGTCGCCGTGGATCTGGTTGATCATCCCGACCCGCTCATCCACACTGAACAGAGAGCTCTTGGAAGGGTTGTCGATCACCGAGACAACCACCCGGTCGAACGCGGAGACGACACGATTGATCAGTTCGACATGCCCGTTCGTCGGCGGGTCGAAACTGCCGGGACACAATGCGGTTGTCATTTGGTGCTTTCTACCTTCTCGTACCGAAGAATTCTGGTATCTCCGTAACGCTTATCGGTGGCAACTCGCCAGTTTTCGGGCACATCAGGAATCCTGTCGGTATGGCGACGGGAGACCACAACCTCGGCCCTCGGCAACAAACACCGATCGAGGGTGGTCAGATCCCTCTCCATGATACCCGTGTCCTGGTCCCAGGGCGGGTCCATGAAAACGAGGTGGAAACGGTCGTCGGACCTGGTCAGAAAGCTCCGCACAGTGGTATCGACCACCCTCCCGCCCAAGGCGACCGACTCGATGTTCGACCTCAAGGCGATCAGGGCTTTTCGCCCGTTTTCGACAAAAACCACCGACTCCGCACCCCGGGACAACGCTTCCAATCCAAAGGACCCCGACCCTGCGTACAGATCGGCGACGACGGCTTCGGTGACCCAACTTCCCAATGCGGAGAAAACGGCCTCCCTCACCCGATCGGTCACCGGGCGCGTCCCGCTGGTGCTCGGCGCCTTGATCCGCCTCCCCCGCGCGATGCCGCCGATGATTCTCATGTGGCGCGACCCGGCATCAGCTGACGAACAGCCATTCGACCCGGTCACCGAGCATCGCCCTGACCTCGCTGATCAAATCGGGGTGGTTCTTCAGATGCGGGTCGGAGTCGACGAGACCGAACGCATCTCGCCTCGCTGCCAACAGCAGCTCGAAATCCTCGAGGATGTCGGCGAGCTTCAAGTCTTTGAGTCCCGATTGACGGGTGCCGAAGACCGTTCCCTGGCCACGAATCCGCAGATCCTCCTCGGCGAGCCGGAAACCATCGGTGGTGGCCACCATCGCAGCCAGACGCCCCTCCCCCTCCTCTGTCGTTGCGTCGGCGATCAGCAGGCAAGTCCCGGGATGTGATCCGCGCCCAACTCTGCCTCTGAGTTGATGGAGTTGGCTGAGACCAAAGCGGTCGGCGTCCTCGATGACCATCACTGTGGCGTTGGGGATATCGATACCGACCTCGATAACCGTGGTGGAGACCAGGACGTCGAGAGCACCCGCCCGGAAGTCGCTCATCACAGCCTCCTTGTCGGCGGATCGCAGCTGACCGTGGATGAGACCAACTCGAAGCTCTGCCAGTAAACCAGAGAGCCGCTTGTGTTCGGCGACGGCGGAGGCTGCCTCCACCTTGGGACTGTCCTCGACCAGTGGACACACCACAAACGCCTGACGTCCCTGAGCAACCTCCTTCTCGATGAGCTTCCAGGCGGTGCCCTCCTCCGTCTTTGACAGGAGTGTGGTGCCGACCGGAGTGCGTCCCGGGGGCATCTCATCGATGACCGAGACGTCGAGATCTCCGTAGAGGGTCATCGACAGGGTCCGCGGGATCGGCGTGGCGGTCATTATCAGAAGGTCGGGCTCCACCAGATCGGCCTTCTCCTTGAGTTGCACACGCTGCGCAACGCCAAACCGATGCTGTTCGTCGACCACGGCAACACCGAGACGGCGGAAGTGGACGCCCTCCTGGATGAGGGCGTGGGTGCCTACCACGAGATCGACCTGACCCGCCGCGATGTCCTCGAGAAGCTCGGCCTTCGTGATGTCGGGCCGGTAGTTGGCAATGGCGACAGAGCCGGTGAGGAGGCCAAGATGGACTGCCGGCTCCCCGCTCTCAAACAAGCTGTCCATGCCCATCTGGGCCCCGGCTCCCTGAAGACCCGGCGATAGGCCGGCCTCGGCCAGAAGCTCCCGAACACCTAGATAAGGCTGACCGGCCAAGA
>JAPUJM010000227.1 GCA_027296205.1 Actinomycetota bacterium | reverse complement strand
ACGAACGTTGTCCGAACCACCGATAAAAGCGGCTTCGTGGAACGGGAACGTTCCCCAAACGTGCTTGCCGCCGACCCTCACCGCGAGTGTAGGATTGCCCGAGCCCGGAGATAGGTAGGCGGCTACCTCTCCGTGCGCCTCGGTGAACGAACTCTCGACATCGATGGCCTCCAGATAGTGGCTGACGCCACCCGCAACGTAGTAACCCTTGCTCGGCGTGCCCGTTTGGTCTCGTCCGTCCAGCTCCACCTTGGCTCCGATGCCCACCTGAGCGAAGACGCCCGAGCCGTACGGACGGGTTTCGGCAACGAAGCTTGCCGTGCCAGTGGTGTCTGAGGACGCGCGCTTGAAGACGGGCCCGATGCTGAACTCCTGGCGCTCGCCATCCCCGAAGCTGAGCGCTGCCGATAGGAGGAGCTGCTTCTGATCGACCTCGAAAAAGCTAGACGATTCTAATTGTTCCGTTTCGTTGCCCAATCCGTAGAAGTCGACCACTTCGATCCCCGAGAAGCGGGCGTGCAATCTCAAACCCGCTCCGGCAAGCGCGGCTCGGAGGTAATGCCGGTACTCTAGGATCGGCTGAGACCGTGTCAGAGATCCTCCGGCCCGTAACTCGAGGCGAGAGGCATAGGGGTATTTGAGGAAGCCGTAGCGGTCGCGCTGGATGCCCATCGTGACCACGAGCCCGCGGTCTCCATCGTAGCTCATCCTCGGCTCTGGCACGGACCTGGTGCCCCAATCCAGCATGCGCGACCCCTCCAACCATGACCACACCCTGGGCGCGTCCCGACGCACCAGCTTGATCCCCCGGCCCTGGGTCACTGTGGCGTTGCCGCCGTCGTAAAAGACGGTACCACTCATGCCCGACGAGTCGATGAGTTCATCCGGACCTCCACCGCCTACGACTCGTATCGTGATCGGAGAATCGAAGTTGCCGCCGACTTGGATACGGTCGGCCCCGCCATGCATGTAGATTCGGATCTCCCGCGTCTCGAGCGGTGAGAACGTCCTCTCGAAATGGGGTGCCCCCTGCGGCTCGGACGAAGGTCCTCTCCGATAGAGAACGACCCGTACACGCCCACCATCAATTCGCTCGACGACAGCGATCTCGTCGGCGTCCGTGCCGTGGATGTCGGCATAGCCAAAGACGATGTCGTAGAGGTCGGAGGCAGCGATGCCAAGCTCATCGCGACGCTGCCGAAGGCTCGCCTCCAGCTCTGACCCAATCAGCGCTCGGTGCTCGCTCGGCATGCGGGCAACCGCCTCGACGATTACCTCATCCGTGACTGCGGAGCTGACCTCTTGGACCGTGGCATCCCACGTGGCTCGATCAATTCCGACGAGGAGATTCCGATCGATATCCCAGGCGGTCCTCGTAAGCGCCGCGATGCTGGCGTAGTCATCACCGAAACGGACGAGTCGGTGGCCAATGTCAACGCGGCGCGCGATAGCTTTGAGGAAGCCATCGAAGTGCACGAAAGCCTGATCGCGGTCGCGAGGGATCGGCCGCCAGACGTAGCCACCATCTGCATCATCGAAGCGAGCCCAGAGGTGGTTGTTGGCGCTACGATCGCGATCTCCTATGAGAAGGTCCACCAACCTTGACTTGAGCAGCTCATGAACCTCAACGCGGTTGAGGGGGTCCGCCTCGAGCTCGTCGAAGAGGTCCTCCGTAGCGATAATCCGGCGTGACCCCGCGAAGCCCGGCCGCCCCTCAGATAGGTGATCAGGTCGCTCCTCGAAGACCGCGAGCATCCCGGCGAACTCCTCTCTGAACTCTCCCAGACGGGGATCATCCGGAATCACGAGCAGCTGCGGCGTGACATGCAACACACCCACAGCCTCCACTAGCCTAGCCACTACAGGGGCTCCCGAAGGATGGAACGAGCTCAGCTGGTCTTGAAGGATTGCCTCCACCGGCGTGTCCTGGAACTCTTCAGCTAACGCCCGCAGCGACTTGTACACCGAGCGCAGCACATACCGCTGGCCATCCCTGCCCCGCAGGTGGAGTGTCGTCGTGGTTGCTCCGCCCCCGACCCTGAATGGCGTCAATCCACCCCCGCCGAGGCTCGCGAGATCCGCCACCCCCACCCTGATGGGAGTAGTCCACAGCTCCCGATACCCGTGGCCCATCAGCGACTTGTACAGCCCCCCGGCGGCGTAGGCCGCGCCGGCAACGACCGTGACCGAGTCGTCAGTTGGAAGCGGGGGAGGATCCACCTGAGCCCGTAACCCTGGGACCACAATGGTCGAAAACAACGATAGAGCCGAAGCCATCCACACACGTCGTAGCCAATTGCTCTTCGGGGCCCTCGAGTCCGTATCTGTAGGTCGGGAATCCATTTGCGGTCCCTCCAAGCTGAGACGTCCTGTGGCAACATAGGAGTCCATACCACTTCTGTGCAATTTGGGCCGCCGCTAACAACTGGGTATTTGTGCCTCCGCTGGTGATGCTGGCAGGTGCCTGTGCAAGCTCGGGCAACACGAGCACACGACCCTTGCCCGCTCCGCGCATGTGCGGCGTAGCGCCCGGAATGGCAGGGGGTCGTTCCGTCCTTCCTGTAGCCCTGCCCAGCCAGTAGGTCCAGGGCGTAGCCCCCCGCACCGCGAAGGCCGGCGATCAGGCAACGCCTAGAGCCTCCCTCACGCCGCTCAGATGAACAACGTGCGGACGACAGGAACGTCGGGCACCACGAAAGTCCTGCGGGTCAAGGCGCTAGAACGGACGCGTCTGGCAGCTTCGGAGGGCGCCTGCTCCCTTTCGCTGACTCGAACCGTGCGTGTACCCATAGTGTACCCATATGCGAAACGGCCACACAGACCGCCGGGGGGGGCCAGACCTTCGAGGTCCGTTTCGACGAGGTCGGTACCTATCTCTACTACTGCTTGCCGCACCGTTCCCTGGGGATGACGGGAACGATCATCGTCGAGTGACTTCCTGGGACCCGACGACACGAAGCCAAATCAGGAGCCATGCACCAACGCCACACGAGACGCGAGAGAGGCTGGAGGTCAACCTTCGGTGTGGGCGCCACGCCGGGCGCCCAACTCTACCCCAGCAATGGGTACCGGGAACCAGCGCTCCGTCTCCAGGCAGGCGTTCGGCAAAATTCGGTGAAGTGAGAACATTGTACCGACCACTGTCGCAGGTAAGAAAGAAGAGGCATCGGCCCCGAGGGCCCCATTGCCTCGGGGTCGCTTCTTTTGCCCCTGCGACTGAGATACTTGAATCACTTGGTGGCCTTTGAGCCTCCTGGGCCACAGAGCCTGCCAGGAATGGTGAAGAGGCTGTAGCGAAAGCGAAAATTGAGTCGTCAATCGAACCCTAGTGCAGCTCCACAGACGTGAGAGCAGGAGGTCGTCATGTCGTCGTCCACACCGGTCGCGACCGAGGTGATGTTTCAGCCCGTTCAGGTTGGACGCTATGAGCTGGCCCACCGAATTGTAATGGCACCGCTGACCCGCTCGCGCGCTCGGCAGCCAGGCAACACTCCATCCTCCCTCAATGCTTGCCATTACGCTCAACGTGCGTCTGCCGCTCTGATCATTTCCGAGGCCACGCAGGTCTCCCAACAGGGCCAAGGCTACGCCTGGACACCGGGCATCCACACCGCCGAGCAGGTCGCGGGATGGCGGTTGGTTACCGATGCGGTTCACAGAGCCGGTGGCCGGATCTTCTTACAGCTCTGGCACGTTGGGCGGATTTCTCACCCTTCGTTGCAGCCCGATCGTATGCCTCCGGTGGCGCCGTCGCCGATCACGCCTTCCGGGGAGGCGTTCATCGAGAACGAGAACGGCGAAGCTGCGTTCGCGCCCTTTGTGACACCACGCGCCCTACAGCTTGAGGAGATGCCGTACCTCGTCCAACAGTTCGTGCGCGGGGCGGAAAACGCCCTTGCCGCAGGTTTTGACGGCGTAGAGGTCCACGCGGCAAACGGGTACCTCCTCGACCAGTTCCTCCAGACAGCGAGTAACCGTCGCACCGACGAATATGGAGGCTCGGTGCAGAACCGCGGGAAGCTCCTGCTGGACGTCATCGAAGCTGTGAACGAAGTCTGGGATCCCGACCGCGTTGGCGTCCGCCTCTCACCCCTCGGAGCCTTTAACGACATGGCCGACGATGATCCGGAGGCCATCTTTGGCTACGTCGTCGAGAGGCTCAACGACTATGACCTCGCCTATCTCCACGTCGTAAGGCCGCGCTTCCCCGAAGCTGAAAACGAATCCTGGGACGATCCTGAAGCGCAATCGATGATGCAATTGATCCGCGACAAATACGAAGGCACGCTGATCGTCGCCGGCGGGTTTGATCTTGACGAAGCCGAGGCGTGGGTAGAAGACGGCAAGGCGGATCTGATTGTATTTGGGCGGAAGTTTCTCGCGAATCCTGACCTACCACTCCGGTTCCGACTCGGTGCCAACCTGAACGCCGACGACCCGACGACCTACTATGGCGGTGGGGCGAAAGGCTACACTGACTACCCGTCGCTCGAACAAGAGCGCGGCGAGGTGCCCATGCCTTGCGTAGACCAACGGTGGCGGTGACACGGCAGAGAATCGTGTGTGTTGGAACTCAAGGAACTCGAACGTCGACAATCGGGAGAAGAATCCATGAGAGAGACACTGATGGGGTTGGACGTTTCGGACGACGATGGATACCAAGCCTACCGAGACGCCATGTCCCCGTTGCTGGAACGAATCGGCGGTGGGTTTCGCTATGATTTCACGATCGGCAAGACCCTGAGAAACTCAGCCGGACACGAGATCAACCGCGTCTTCGTCATCTACTTTCCGAATCGGCAGGCCCAGGACCGCTTCTTCGACGATGAAGCCTATCGGGAGATCAGGGGGCGGCTCTTCGAGACCTCAGTGAGGGACGAGACCATCATTGGGGAGTGGGAGGTCGACGCGAAACACTCGCTCGCTTGAACGATGGATGCAGGAAACAACATTGCAAAATGGGAAAACGAGCCAGCTCCGGTGCAACGCCTTGTTATGTCGCGAAAGTCAGGTCTTCTGGAGGAACTCATCGATCAGTTTTGCTACCTCCTCAGGCGCGTCCTCATGGCAGTAGTGGCCAACGCCTTCTAGA
>JAPUJM010000226.1 GCA_027296205.1 Actinomycetota bacterium | reverse complement strand
GGAGAGTCTTGAAAGACGATCCTGTCCGGGGAGGGACAATCCTGTGGACGGCGATTCAGACGATTTCGGCGATCCGGGTCGCGCTGACGCCCTACCTGCCGTTCTCGTCAGAGACAATCGGAGCTCTCCTCGGCCTCGACCCCCAGGTCGACGAATGGGTTACACAGGCCGTCGCCGGTGGAACAGTCCTGGGCGAAGTCAAGCCGCTCTTCACCAAACTGGACTCGGACGTCTTCGACTGAAACCTGATCCGCTGTCTCGGGGTCCAACCAGGGTCATCCCCAGTTATGGAACTGCCAACGGCAGGCTAGTTTGTAGCCATGGCCCGAATCGCTCGCATCGTCGGCGGGTTCTCGCTCATAGTCGCGGGGATCTTCATGCTGGTCCTTCCCGGACCCGGCATCCTCACGATCCTGGGTGGGTTGGCCCTGCTGTCCAAAGACATAGCTTGGGCCGGTCGGCTCGCCGACCGGCTGAAGCAGAAGTTCGGCAACCGCTCCGCTGATGCACCCGACGACTCGACCGGGGGTCCCACCAACCCGTCGTTGAACGGGGAGAAGGCGGACCCGGCCTAGTGGTCTAGCTGGGGTCGTCGAGCTGGGGTCGTCTAGTTGGGCGGATAGACCCCCATACCCTTGGCCTTCTCGGTCTGCCAGAAGATGGCGGCAACCTCGTCGATCAGCTCAACGAGCTTCTGACCATCCGCCGGGTCGGCCGACTTCTTGGCCTCACCTGCCTGGTGAATCGCCCGCCAGAAGAGGTCGTCGAGGTTGGAGAACTCCTGGCGATGCTCTGCGGTGAAAAAGTCCACCCAGAGAACCATCAGGTGATGCTTCACGTCTTCGGCACGCTCTTCCTTCAGTTGGAGGGCGCGGGCCCTGAATACCTCGTCGTCCGACTCGTGGTACTTCTGAGCGATCTTCAGCACCGAAAGGGCTTCGATCTTGGCCTGCGCCGGGTCGTATACACCGCAGTACAGGTCGCAGTGGGCATGGGCAATCGTCACTCGACGCATGAGGTCTCCTTCTTCTCTCGCTCGTCCCGCTGACCATACTCACGACCCGAACATGTCGATGAAACGCTTCCGAGTGGCCGAGGACTCAATGCGGCCGGCCCTTCAGCCTGGCGATGAGATCGTCGCCACCGACACACGAAGGCCATCGGTCGGAGATCTGATCGTCTTCCCTCATCCCGGGCGCGACGACTTCTGGATGGTCAAACGAGTGGCGGACCCACCTGAGCCGATCGGTCATGAGCACATCTGGGTCATGTCAGACAACGCCGACGCAACACGCGCTGACAGCAGGACCCTCGGGCCAATACCTATCCGATCTGCGCTGGCGGTAGTGGACCGACTCGACGCCACGACGTTCAACGAGGCGACCGATCTCCTATCCAGCGAAGACACCGCTCTCGCCGAAGCCATCGAGCGATTTGGCCGCCCCGGGTTCTGGCACCGTCAACCAGGCCTCCGCTCCCTGATCTTGCTCATACTCGAGCAACAGGTCTCCCTGGAGTCCGGAGCCGCCATGTACCGGCGACTCGACCAGACCGCGGAGGGTGTTTCCGCAAGCAGCATCATCCGGATCGGGATCGACGGGATGCGCTCGATCGGGGTCACCCGCCAGAAGGCGGGCTACCTCCACTCGCTGGCTCTCCTAGTGGCCGACGGGACGCTCGACATCGAGTCTCTCGCCTCGCTCTCCGCCGACGACGCCAGGTCCAGGCTCATTTCCATCAGAGGCATCGGCCCCTGGACCGCCGACGCCTACCTGCTGTCCGGGTTGCTCCACCCCGACGTCTACCCGGTGGGCGACCGTGCCTTGCAAGTCGGGGTAGGAGAAGTTCTCGGGATGACCCATACCCCGGGCGAAGGTGAATTGGAGTTGGCATCAGAGCCTTGGAGACCGATCCGGGCAGTGGCCGCTCGAATCATCTGGCACGCGTACCTGTCGAAAAGAGGACGGACCGAGCCCCCGGACCCAACTCTCGGACATGCACCGGGCGGCAAGGCGTAGACTCAACCATCATGACGGAGTTCGTCGTCCAGATGGAAAACCGACCCGGCCGTCTTGCCTCACTCACCGAGGCACTGGCGGCGTTCGGGGTCAACATCGACGCTCTGGCCGCGTATGGCCACGACGGCGATGGGACCGTTCGGCTCATAGTGGACGACGCCGTCACCACCCGCCGGGTCCTCGACGAGGCGGCCCTTCAACACGAAGAGAACACGGTGCTGAGGGCGCACATGCCACACCGTCCCGGCGAACTGGCGAGATTGACCCGCTCGCTCGCCGATGCTGGGGTCAACATCGATGCCATCTACGTTCTCCGGGCCAACGCCGACGGCATCGAGTTCGCCCTTTCTGTCGACCAGCCCGAGACCGCCCTCCCTCACCTGGAAGTGCGGGGAGGCTCGCTCGTCGACTGAATCTGGGGTAGTCGCCCCCATTTTCTAGACTTGCCCGGATGCGAACGACTATTGCCAGGTTGGTCGCGCTCGGATTGATTCTCTCGGCCTGCACGGCAGGAGCGGTCGAGCCTGATGGTTCAACGACATCCGAGCCACCGACGACTACCACATCCACAAGCACGACTTCCACAACGATTCCACCAACTTCGACGACAGCGGGCGACAGCCGCGTGACGTCGTTGATAAACGGTCTACCGGTCGACGATCCCCAGCTTCTCAATCGCCGGGTGCTCGCGGTCAAGATCGACAACCACCCCAGAGCCAATCCTCAAGCTGGCATCGACCGGGCCGACATGATCATCGAGCTCAGGGTCGAAGGGATCACGCGCTACATCTCTGTTTGGCACGAGAGCGACTCCGATTTCCTCGGTCCAATGCGTTCGGGCCGCCCGACCGACCCCACTCTTCTCGCTGCGTTCAACGAGCCCACCTTTGCCATCTCCGGAGCCCAGGCCTGGGTGAGCAGGCTCATCGTCTCCAAGGGCGTGAAAATCGTTGGGGAGACCGGTCCACCGGCCACCTTCCGAAGCTCGAGTCGGAGTGCGCCACACAACCTCTACGTCAAGACCGAGCTTCTCAGAGACGTCTCTGATGGTCGCGGATACCCGGACGAGGCTCCCACCGGCCCCATCTGGGAGTTCGGGCCCATGTCCGACCTCGCTGAGACGGCATCATCGGTCGAGATCGACTTCTCCGGCAACACTGTCACATGGACCTGGGATGAGGAATCAGGCCTGTGGCTCAAGACGGCGTACGGTCGCGAGACGAACTACCAGAACGAGGACGGCACCGAGCAGCGTGTTGGGGTCCCAGTCCTGGTTGCCCTCTATGTGGAGATGTACACCGCGCATCCGCCGGCCGGAGTGTCCGGCTCCTCATTGCCCAGTTCTCGGACGACAGGATCCGGCAAGGCGTTCGTTTTCGCTGACGGCCGAGTGACGGAAGGAACATGGGAACGTGACTCCGAGCTCGAGTGGTTCACCCTCACGGACGCCAACGGTGAGGTCATCCTGGTCCCTCCCGGCAAATCGTGGGTATCTCTGGTTCCGTCGCATCGAGGTTTGACGTTCTCAGACTGAGCGAGTCCGGTCACTGGCCCGGGGCCGTCTTCCTGCACCCACTTGACTAGCGTCCCGGGCGTGTTTGGTGCTTCCACCGTCAGTCGCGTTCAGACTGCGCTCGATGCGGCCAACGACACCCAGAACACACTCAACGCGTTCATATCGATAGACGACGAGAGAGCGCTCGAGCGGGCCTCAAAGATCGACGCCAGCATCGACAAGGGCGAGCCCGTCGGGCCACTTGCCGGCGTTCCGGTGGGTCTCAAAGATCTGATCGATCAGAAGGGCCGTGTCACCACTGCCGGCTCGGCGTTCTACCGCCAGAAGCCCGAGACCAACGCACGGTGCGTGGACGCGTTGGAGCAGGCAGGGGTCGTCATCATCGGAAAGACCGGGCTCCACGAATGGGCATTCGGGTTCTCGTCGGAAAACCCTCACTGGGGTGTCATCCACAACCCCTGGGACCAGACCACATCTCCCGGCGGGTCATCGGGGGGTTCGGCCGTCGCTGTCGCCGCCGGGATCACTCCGATCTCCATCGGCACCGACACGGGAGGCTCTGTTCGCGTTCCTGCCGCTTTGTGCGGGGTCTACGGGCTGAAGGTGACACATGGCCGGATCTCGCTCGATGGTGTCTTTCCCCTGGTCAGCTCGATAGACACTGTCGGACCGTTGGCCGACTCGATGGAGAACATCGATCTCGCCTACCGAGCAATGTCGTCTGACTCAGCACCCGAACCCGGTCCGGCTTCGATGAGACTGGGGATTCCCCAGCCCTGGCACGAGGACAGCCCGACGGATGATGACATCGCCGGGGAGTTCGCCAACGCGGTGGCAGCCCTTCGTGACATCGGGCATGAGGTTCACTCGATCGAGATGCCCGATGTCGAGCCATCCATTCAGCTGTGGAACTCCATTGCCGAAGAAGTGCGCATGGTCCACGGTGAATTCCGGCGGGAAAGCCAACCTTACGGAAAGGACGTGGCCCAACGTCTCGACGATGCCGATCTGGTGACGGAGGAAGAGGGTGTCAGGGCGAAGGCGTGGCAGGAGATGATTCGAACCAGGTTCTCTGACGCGCTGGCCACAGTCGACTTCCTGATCACACCCACCGTCCCGGTGAGACGAAAGATCATCGGCGAAGAGCACATCGGGGATCGTCATTACCGGGCCGTCCTCTCCTACTTCTCGGCGTTGGTAAACCACTCTCTACTTCCGGCGATCGCTCTCCCGGTGCTGAGCAGCGGGGCGCCTCCGGCGTCGCTTCAGGTGATCGGGTCTCGTGACTCGGAAGCGGCGCTGATCGCTTTCGGGCGAACCCTCGAAGCTGAAAGGCTGGTCGGGTTTGAGCCCTCTCCAATCGACTCAGGTAAGCCAGGCGGGGGATAGACTTGGGTAGAGCGAAACTCAGACAAAGCGGCTCCCGGTCTCCCTAATCAGGAGGCCGCGATCGCGCGCAGAAACATCTACAAGGAAGTGACCCAGTGGCCGACGAGATCGCCACAGCAGACCCTTCGTCAACTCCAACCGAAACGCTGGAGAAACTCGTAGTCCGATTCGCCGGCGACTCCGGGGACGGGATGCAGTTAGCCGGCAATAGGTTCACCGACGCGTCGGCACTGTTCGGGAATGACCTGGCGACCCTTCCAGATTTTCCTGCGGAGATCAGGGCGCCGGCCGGGACTCTTCCTGGAGTCTCCAGCTTCCAGGTTCAGATCGCGGACTTCGACATCCTCACAGCCGGCGACCAGCCCGACTGTCTGGTGGCGATGAATCCAGCGGCCCTGATGACCAACCTCAAGGATCTGCGCCAGGGCGGGACGCTCATCGTCAACAGCGACGCCTTCGACGAGCGCAATCTAACAAAGGCCGGCTACGAATCCGACCCTCTTGATGATGATTCCCTCAAAGGGTACCGGGTGATCAAGGTTCCGATGGACGACCTCACCAAGCGAGCCGTCAAGGGCACCGGCGTGAAAGGGCGCAATGTCCTCCGCTCCAAGAACCTCTTTGCCCTCGGTCTGATGGCGTGGCTCTTCCATCGGCCCACGGAGCCAACGATCGACTGGATCGAAAAGAAGTTCGGCAAGCAGGAAGAGGTGGCCGCGGCCAACATCGCTGCCTTCAAGGCGGGATACAACTTCGGCGTCACCACCGAGGCCACCAGGAACACTTTCGAGGTCAAGCCCGCTTCACTCGAGCCGGGCACCTACACAAACGTGAACGGCAACACCGCTCTTGCCTGGGGCTTGATCGCCGCCTCCCAGAAGTCAGGGCTTCCGCTGTTCTACGGCACCTACCCCATAACACCGGCATCTGACATTCTCCACGAGCTTTCTCACCACAAGAATTTCGGAGTCAGGACCTTCCAGGCCGAGGACGAGATCGCCGCGGTGGGCGCGGCCATCGGCGCTGCGTTTGCCGGCAACCTCGCGGTCACAGGCTCCTCGGGCCCGGGGATGGCGTTGAAGAGTGAGGGCATCTCACTTGCCTTCATGCTCGAGCTTCCTCTGATCGTCATAAATGTGCAACGTGGTGGACCCTCGACCGGTCTTCCGACCAAACCGGAGCAGTCCGATCTCCTGTTTTCGCTCTACGGTCGGCACGGTGAGTCCCCGCTTCCCGTCCTTGCCATAGCCACCCCGTCGGAAGCTTTTCTCATGGCAATCGAGGCGGCTCGAATCGCCGTCAAATACATGACGCCGGTCATCTTGTTGAGCGACAACTCAGTGGCCAACGCCTCCGAGCCCTGGCTCCTCCCCGACCTCGACTCCATTCCCGAGATCGACGTCGAGTACGCCAAACATCCGAATGGGCCCGATGGGACGTTCCTTCCCTACATGCGAAATGTCGACACCTTTGCCCGGCCG
>JAPUJM010000225.1 GCA_027296205.1 Actinomycetota bacterium | reverse complement strand
CGACCGCCGGCACCGCTCCCATCAAGAGCGCCAGCGCGTTCCGCAACGCCCGGCCGCCGAACCTACGTCCTTTATAGTGACCGAGCCTCACAACCACCATCTGATGAGACGGGATGATGATGGTGCTCTGGCCACCGGCTCCCGACATGTAAAACGCATTGTTCGGGATGGGGAAGCTGCCCGTGCCGTTGATCACGAAAAACGAACCACCGTAGATCGGCCTGCCGTCCGCCTCCCACGCTGGAGCGAGCGTGGTGGCGTAATCGACCCAACCCTCCGGCAGGATGCGCTCGCCGTTCGGCGCCACGCCGTCGGTCAAATAGAGGTTGCCTAGCCGTGCCCAGTTGCGCCCCGTGCCGAACTCGTAGCCCTGGAGGAGAAAGTTGCCGTACGGATCGGTCTCCAGGTACATCTTGCGGATACCGATCTTGTCGAACAACGCGCGCTGCGGGTACGTGTGGTAGTTCTGACCCAGCCGATCTTCGACACCTTTCCGGATCAGATGGTTGATGGTGACGGGATCGGAGTTGCGGTAGCGGCCCACCGTGTTGGGCGGCCACTGGGCCGGGCGCGTGATGGCCCATTGGTGCGAGTCGATGGCCCCGGTATACACGTACAGGTGATCCGGATACCCGGCGGGGTAACCGAACTCGACCTGGTAGTCCGGATCTTGCGGCGCCACGAAGCGAAGCCCGGACGACATGCGCATGATGTCACCGATGCGAATCGTGGCGCGGGGATCGCCTGGCGTCTCGTGCCATGCGTCGATCGGCGCCGGCTCCCACAAGTCGTAGACCCCCTGGTGTACGAGCGTTCCCATCAGGGTGCCGGTGAGGCTCTTGCCCATCGACCAGCTCTCGAGCTGTGTGTCCTTGTCGTGACCCTCCATGTAGCGCTCGCCGATGATGCGGCCCTTGTAGGTGACCACGAATGCAGCGGTCAGGCTCTCGAGCGGATCGAACGCCGCAGCTACCGCTTCCGCAACCTTGGCGGCGTCGATCTCCGGAGGCAGCGGGTCGTCGGACAGCACGTCGCCCATCGGCCAGGGCTGGGTCATCGGATCGGGTAGACTCGATGTCACCGTCACCGGAGTGAAGAAGGGTTTGTCGCGCCCCCTCGGCAGCGCCGAGCATCCCTGATCGCCATTGAATGTCGCGGTGCGCGTCACCTCGTTGTTCAGCGTGAGACGCACGACGCGGTTCTCCATATCGACGACCGTATCGGTGACGAGCTTGCGCGTGTCGGGCGGCGAGGTGAAGTAGCCCACGTTCTCGGCGGCGTAGGCGGGGTCCAGCCCGGTGATGAACACGGCCGAACACAAGATCTTGGCGAATCCAGCCATCGAATGCTCGTGCGCGTCGCCCGGCGGGGTCTCCCATTCGGTGTCCAACTCGAACTCGGCGGCGCGGGCCACCAAGGCGGCAGTCTGCTCATCGGCCTCGTCCCCGCTGTCACCGGAACACGATATGACGGTGGCCAGCAGCGCCAAGGTCGGCACTAGGGCCGTGGTGCGGTTCGTGAATCTCATGTTCATCTGCCTCTCAATCCGGAGTTGTCATCGAGCGCTAAGATATCGTTGATACAGAGGGAGGACTAGAGAGGGATGACAGGTTAGGACGATCAGAGACGATCAGAGACGATCGAAGACGGTCGGGGACGGTCGGGGACGGTCGGGGACGATAAAACCTACGATTGCAGGCCGAGAGGATAATTCGGAGCATTGCTGTTTGCTAGGCTCGGGACGCGGGGCTACAATCTTGCTGTGAGAACATCAGATTCTTCTACGGTCCGGCTCGTGGGCATCGCCGGCGTCGTGGCGGACGGACACGGGGTGGCGTCAGGCAAGAGCGCCGGGTCGCCGTTTCCGAAAGGCACCATCGAAATGCAGATCCCCGTGTTCCAGCGGCTCGGACTAGACCTGAGCTGGGCGTATCCCGCCACGCTGAATATCTCGGTGGCCCCAAAGCGGATTCGCATCACCCGGCCGTGGCATGTTTTCTCCGATGTGCGGTGGTTCGAGGATTGGCCCCCTGAAAGCTTTTCCTTCTCGACTTGCGCCGTGGAGTACGGGGACACGCGCCACCGCGCGGTCATCTACTACCCTCATGAGGAGACGAGAACCGATCACTTCCAAGAACCGTCGATCGTCGAGGTTCTCGCCAGTCACATATCCGACATCAAGACCGGATCGGAGGTAACCCTTTGGGTGGACCCGACTCAGGTGACTGTGGAGTGAGCTACGAGCTGCGAGCTACGGACGACGCCCCGTCTTATGACGGTCGAAGGGGGTCACTCACGACCTACGTCTCTTCCCAACAATGACGCCAACCGCGCCCACGCCGAACACCACCACACCGACACGGATCACGTCTCGCATGAGGTGGAGGTAGTCGACACCGAATTGACCGATGGCACCGATCACCTGCAGCACCAGGGCCACGAGCACGATCGACACACCCACCATGACCGTTCGGATCCACTTGAGCCGGCCGAAGTACTTCGAGAGCGGGAAGTCACATTCGGGGCAGAAGTCGCCGCGGGGCATGAGCCAGATGAACGACCACCGCTTGCCGTCGCCCTGCGACGGCTGAGTTGGCGCCGTTACTTCGCTCGGTTTCTGGACGGGAACGAGCGTGTCGCATTTGGGACACTTTACCGTCGTCCACATCGCGTTCACGCGCTGGCTCAGCCGACTCAATTATTCCTCCCGCAGACCTGCAGTATCTTTCGCGACATGGTTCGCTCCCCCACTCGCTGTGACGACAAGAGCTCAAGGTGTCGGCTAAGATAAGGGCGGAGGCGAGGTGGGACTAGGATAGTCATATAAGACGGTCGGGGACGGTCGAGGACGGCCCAAGACGGTCAAAGACGGTGGAGCTAGCTTTGTCGGAATCTCGATCGGAGGATCACGACCTGTGATGACACGACACTTTCTCGTTGCCGCAATCCTCGGCACCGCCGCATGTAGCGGAACTCGAAGCGCGGGGCCTCTCCCTCTTTCTCCCACTGCCCCCTCTGCAGACCTCATCACCATCTACGACGCTGTGCGGGTGCCGGGGCTCGAAGACCGCCGCTTCAATCACGCCACGTATTGGAGGGCGGTAACACCCTATTTGGGTGGCAGCGTGACGACCGTAACGGAGGGGACCAGCGCCGAGGGCCGGGAGATCCGGCACCTCAGCTTCGGCTCCGGCGAGACGACGGTGCTGCTGTGGTCTCAAATGCACGGCAACGAGAGCACCGCGTCGATGGCGC
>JAPUJM010000224.1 GCA_027296205.1 Actinomycetota bacterium | reverse complement strand
TGACACGGTCATCGTCGACTTCTGGGCCGAATGGTGTGGTCCGTGCCGCTCATTCGCTCCCGTCTTCGAGGATGCGTCCGAGAAGAACGAGGGCATCGTCTTCGCCAAGGTCGACACCGAGGCCGAGCAAGAGCTTGCCATGCAGTTTGGTATCCGCTCCATCCCCACCCTGATGGTATTCCGTGACCAGATCGTGCTCTATTCCCAGCCAGGGGCCCTCCCCGGTCATGCATTTGAGGATCTGGTCGACAAGGTCAAAGAGATCGACATGGAAGATGTGCGAGCCCAGATAGCCCAGCAGGAAAACGAGCACAACCATGAGCATGATCACGACCATGAACATGAGGTCGAGCACTCGGGCTGACACCCTATATACGCCGTAAGTCGCTAGCGCAGCGCTACCCGTATGTCCATTCGTCGTACTCGCTCATGGGGCTGACTTTGCCATCTGGAACGTCGGCGTGTCGTCAGATTCGAGGGCCAACTGGGTGAGAAACTCGGGCGTCTAGAGCCTCTTGTCGACCAGGCCGAGAATTTCGTTTTCCATATCGCTTGCTCGCTCCTCGATCTCCGCACCTCGGTCGAGGTAGTCGGTTGCGGCCGCTTGATCGCTCAGATCCTTGGTGTTGATCCGAACGTTGAGATAGGCGCCCCTTACTGCGGAACGTGCGCAGAGTGCTGCCACTCCGGCATCGGAAGCTGAAGTCTCCTGTCCGATGTCTGCCATGGCCCGGATTGTCTCCATCGCCTCTAGCGAAACTTCCATCACCCTCAGTGGCACCTCGATAGCCCTTTCGGTCGCTGCCATTACCGCAGCGGCGCGCGCCGTCAGTTCCTCCTCGCTGCCGCCCGGCAATCGAACCGCGTCGAGGATGGCATTGAATGCGTCGGTGTCGTCATCCACCAGACGGAGCAATTCGTCGTAGCAAGCCTTGCCCTTCTCAGCCCAATCGGAGAACTCCTCCCAACGGTCATCCCAGCCGCGACGGTGGGAGGAAAGGTTGGCGACCATCGTGGCCAAGGCGGCGCCCAGCGCTCCCAAGGCTGCGGCGACCGAGCCCCCACCAGGCGCCGGTGACTCGGAGGCCGTCTCTTCGACGAACTCGCGCACGGATCTATCGACAAGCTTCGAGCCGGCTTCATCGGCGAGCACGTACTCAATGATCTTCTTCTCCGGGTCGAACTCAGAAAGCTCGTGGAGTCCCATCGACCTGATCGCAATCTTGATCAGCTCGGAATCGGATACTCCGGTGGAACGCCGTTGCTTGCGCAGAAAGTATCGGCCTGCGTCGAGCATCGATTGCAGCGGAATCAGGCCGACAAGCTCCGAACCTGTCACACGTACTCCACGATCCCGGGCGCGCTCGGCGCACTCGTCGAAGGCAACGTGGACCGGTGTCACCGAGATGTTCGTCAGGTTCATCGAGATCTGAGCGACGCCGTACTCGTCTATGTACCAGCCGATGGCCTTCACGCTCTGAAGAGAGCCAGGAACCCACTCCGGGTCCCCGGCACCGTCGCGGACTATCTCGCCGGTAAGAGGATCGCCATCCCGTCTCATCCGGCCCTTCTCCCGAACATCGAAAGCGATCGCGTTGGCCCGACGTGTTGACGTGGTGTTCAAATTGACGTTGTAAGCAACCAGGAAGTCCCGCGCTCCTACTGCGGTGGCACCAGAGCGTGGGTTGAATTCGGTGGGACCAAAGTCGGGTGCCCACTCTGGGTCGGCGAGTTTCTCTGTCAGGCCTTCGTACTCGCCAGCCCTCACGTCGGCCAGGCTCCGGCGCTCCGGTCGGGAAGCAGCATTCTCGTAGCAGTAGACCGTGAGACCGACCTCCTCGCCCAGCCGTCTCGCCAGCTCCCGCGCATACTCAGCTGTCTCTTCCATGGTGACTCCGGCAATGGGCACGAGTGGGCAGACGTCGGCTGCGCCAAACCGCGGATGCTGGCCCGAGTGTTTACTCATGTCGATGAGCTCGGAGGCCTTGCGAACGCTGCGCTCCGCGGCCTCAACAACCTCCTCAGGAGGTCCGGCGAAAGTGACAACAGTGCGATTGGTGGCCTTGCCAGGATCCACGTCAAGGAGCTTGACGCCGTCGACGGTCTCGATTTCGTCGGTGATCTGCCGAATTACGCTCAGGTCGTTCCCCTCGCTGAAGTTGGGGACGCACTCGATCAGTCGGCCCAAAATGGTGGCTCCCGGTGGTGTGGTTGCGAGCGACCACTGTAGCGACGGAGATTCGCGCTGACCCTGGCTCATCTCCGAGCCTTAATGTGTAGTGAGATGCCAGCAGACCCACGTGTAATTGCTGATCTCGAGTCGGCCTCGATCGAATACGAAGAGATGGCGTGTGATCCCGAGTTGGCCGACACCGCCGCGTTCTGCGAGGCGTACGGGATACCCTTGGAGAAGTCGGCGAACGCCATCCTCGTGGCGTCACGAAAGCCGGAGGGAAGCAACGCGGTGTGTCTGGTGTTGGCCAACGACCGTCTTGACGTCAACGGGGTGGTCAGACATCGACTGGGAGTGAGGAAGGTCAGTTTCGCCTCTGCCGAAGTGACACGCGAGCTCACCGGTCAGGAAATCGGTGGCGTGACGATCTTCGGTCTCCCCGATGATCTCCCGGTATGGATCGATAGCAACGTCCTGGACAAAGACTGGGTGGTCGTTGGTGGCGGCTCCCGCTCGGCAAAGATCAAGCTGGATCCCAGCCAGTTGATCGATCTGAGTGGATACGAGGTAGTTGAGGGCCTCTCCAAGGTCTTCTCGTCAGACTGATCGTCCCAACTGCTTGCGAACCAGGAACACGTATCCGACAAGACCGATCAAGGCGAAAGCAAACCACTGAATCGCATAGGCAAGATGGGGACCATCGTCATCGAACGTGGGGGGATCCACAGGTACCGGCAGCTCTTCACTCCCCTCCCCCATCGAGACCAGATACAGGGGAGCAAGCAACATTGGCGTCTGTTCCTGAATCCTGGGGATGTCGACGCGGCTCGCCGTCGTCAGCCGGCCGTGGTCAGGGTCGGCGGGGCCCAAAGGAGGTCTCTCCTGAGACAGGTGCACCCACCCCACGACGGTCACCTCTCTCGGTGGTGGTGACGCCCCGGTTACCGGGACCTGGTCGAGTCCCAGCGGCACCCACCCTCGATTGACCAGGATCGCCTCACCATTCCCACCGATCAAAGGGGTGATCACGTGAAAACCTGCGGCGCCCAGATACACCTGCGATCGGATCAGCACCTCATCCTCAGAGGAGAAGACACCGGTTGCCAGGGCCCGCCGATACTCGAGGGTCTCGATGTCGTCGCCGACAGCATCGAGCAGCACCGAAATGTCAACAGGATCCTCCGAGGTCCTGGATTCCCCCACGGCGTTCTCGAGACGGCGCTCGTCCCACCGATCCAGTTGCCAGAACCCGAGCCGGACGAAAAGGACGACGACCAGAAGCACAACCAGGTGGGCGATCATCCATTTGGGGGTTAGAAGCTGGCGAAATTCAGACAAATTGCCACGATAGGCCACCGGTGATCTTGAGCATTCGCAATGCCGGTGGTCACTCGACCTCCACCGGCTCGAGTTCGTCGGCCTCGTCGAAGTTGACCTGCTCTGCCACCACCTCGAGACGACTCCTCCGCCCATCCGGGCTCTCCCAGAACCGTTTCTGCACCGAACCGCAGGCCCAGATCCGTGAGCCTTTCTCACCGGGATCGTCCACCAGCTCGTCGGGTGGGTCCCAGAGAGTCACCGGAATGACATCCACTCGACTTCTGGGGTGGTCGGTTCGCACCGTGACCAGATATCGAATCAGACGTGTCCCAGAATCGAACACCCGCACCTCGGCGTCGGTGGCCAGGCGACCACAGAGGACCACCAAATTGAGATCCATTGCATTCTCCCCTCAATATGCGGGAAGTGCGGCAATGAGAGAGTCTGTCGGGGCCCGGGGACAGATTTAGCGCAGTGCCTGCCGGAGCTCGTCGACGCCTTCGAAATCGGGCTCCTGCTCGTCGAGTGCCGCCACAATGCGTCTCGCGGCGTCCTTGTCGCCGGCCGCAAGGGCGACCTTGGCCGCCACGTACCACCGACGAACCTCTCCCGGCGATGGTGAGGCAATGAGACGACCCGGCTTGATGATGCGCCAGGCCTCCCTTGCCTTCCCCTCATCGACGAGAAAGGACGCATAGACCACGCGAGCCTCGTTGGAGACGGTCGCCGAGATGTCGTGCTCTTGGATCCGGTCCCAGGTCTTCGTGACGTCTTCTTTGCGACCGAGGGCCCGCAGACAGTCCATCTCGACCGGCATATGGATCAGATCCCCCGTAATGCGTCGGAAGGTGCGGAGCTCACGCAAAGCCTCCTCCCATTTCCCCGACCTGTAGGCGGAGAGACCCAACAGCTCCCGGACCGTCGAGGAGCGGGGTGAGAGCTCCTTGGCGCTACGGAGCTCATGGAGGGCTGCTGGATACCGCTCGTCGGCGAACTGCTGCATCCCCTTGGAGAGGTGCCTCAAGGCCGGCTCACGACGATCCTTTGGTGTGGACCGGACGATGTCATCACGCACCCACTTGGGTAGCTGCCCCGAAGTGACCGAAGTGATCGTCCGATGTCGACGGTGTTGCTGACCTCCGTGGCTGGGGCCACGGGACTTGTTCGACTCCTGATTGTTGTCAGACTGGCGAGCCACCATCTCTCCTCCATCAGAGAAGGGCCGCCCACGCTAGTCGGCGACCCTTCGACGTTTACTGCCCGGCAGTGACCTACTCTCCCGGGGGACTACTCCCCAAGTACCATCGGCGCTGACAGGTTTCACTTCCGTGTTCGGAATGGGAACGGGTGGTTCCCCATCGCTTTCGCCACCGGACAAATCCTCAAGTGTCGGGCAACCCGAGCACTCCATAGCGAGCACAAAATCATCAAGGACTCTTTATCCAAGCCCTCGGCCTATTAGTACCGGTCCGCTGAACACATTGCTGTGCTTACACGTCCGGCCTATCAACCTGGTCATCTACCAGGGGCCTTAACCCTTACGGGTGGG
>JAPUJM010000223.1 GCA_027296205.1 Actinomycetota bacterium | reverse complement strand
CGTGACGTAGGACTCCCAAGCCCCAGCCCTGTTGGAGTACATCAAGTCCCAGTCGTTGAGGATCGCACAGTGGATGACGACATCGGGGCCGAACCGTCTGATGCTGTTTCGAACCGCGTTCGAGTCACGCATGTCCACGCGTTCGGCTCGATATCCGGCGTCGTCAGGCGGCACGAACGAGTGAACGGTGGTCATGACATCGGCACCGTGGTTGAGGGCGGCGTCGACGATGTTGCTGCCGACGAATCCGGTGCCGCCGGTGAGCCAGACCTTCATTGCATCAGTCTGGGTGCTCGGCGCGTTCTTCCAGCTCTTCGAGCTCCTCTGCGAATTCTTCCGCCATGTCCGCAAGCTTCTCATCGCCCGCCGATGCCGATTCGAGCTCCTTCGTCAACTCTTCGAGTTCGGCCCCACCGGCCATCATCATGATGAGCTCATCCCGGGTGATCTCGTCCTTCTTGAAGTCACCCATGGACCGTCCACGGTTGAGGATCAGGAAGCGGTCGCCAACGGGCCAGGCGTGGTTGGGGTTGTGGGTGATGAAAATCACACCCAAGCCACGGTGTTTGGCTTCGATGATGTAGCGGAGCACCACTCCCGACTGTCTCACGCCGAGAGCCGACGTCGGCTCGTCGAGGATCAGCACCTTGGCGCCGAAGTAGGCGGCGCGGGCAATGGCAACCGATTGGCGCTCGCCACCGGAAAGGGTTCCGACCGCCTGCTCGGTGTCACGGATGTCGATGCCCATCTTCGCCATCTCTTCTTTGGCGATACGCGAAGCTGCCTCTGTGTCGATCCAGCGGATCGGACCGAAGCTCTTCGTTGGCTCCGAGCCAAGGAAGAAGTTTCGCCACACAGACATCAGTGGGACCACGGCGAGATCCTGATAGACGGTGGCGATACCACGCTCCAGAGCGTCTCTAGGGGAGTCGAACATCACCTCTTCGCCTTCCACGAAGAGTCGTCCCTCGCTTTGCTGATGGGCGCCGGCGAGAATCTTGATCAGGCTCGACTTGCCGGCGCCGTTGTCGCCAAGGATGCAGGTCACCTCCCCCGAGTTCACATACGTGGTGATGTCGGTCAGCGCGATGATATTTCCGTAGCGTTTGGAGATGTTCTTCATCTCCAGGAGTGGGGCCGTCATTCCGCCTCCTCAGCCTTTTTTCTGACGAAGTTGTTGACCAGGACTGCGAGCAACAGGATCACGCCGACGAAGAGGAATCTCCAGTCCGAGTTCCACCCGGCGAATGGTATCCCCTGGAATGACATGGCCATGATCAGCGCACCGAGTGCCCCACCCGCAGCCGACCCATAGCCGCCGGAGAGCAGGTTTCCCCCGACGACGGCAGCGATGATGTACAGGAACTCCTGGCCGTTTCCGACATTGGCCTGCACGGAATTGAGCCGGAACGCAAGCAGCATGCCGACGAGGAAGGCGGCGACCGAGACGGTCATGAACAGAATGGTTTTCGTGCGGGCAGCGGGCACACCTACTTCGCGCGCCGCCTTCTTGTTCCCGCCGACGGCAAACGTCCAGTTTCCGAACTTGGTGCGCATCAGGACGAGGCTGGCGGCCACCGCGAACACAATGAACCAGAGGATGGAGATCCGGTAGTTGAACACGGCTTGCGTGGCCGCGGCTTCTTCGGACGTCATGTACAGAAGCCGAATTGTCACCGCGCCCAGGAAGAGGCCAATGCCGAGCGCAGCCAGCATCTTGCCAAGACGATCCGCCGCTGGATGAGCAGCCTCTCGACCCTGAAAGAGCAAAGGCATCAGGCCGGCGACGAAGAAGATGAGGGCGATCAGAAGCAAGACGGCAAAAACCTCTGCCCTGAACTTGCGCGATGTTGCCTCGGACTGGATCAGAAACGCCAGGCCAACGATGACAAGAGATGTACCGGTCATGACGACGAACTTGGTGATGGGTGAGCGCTTTCCCTCCTTGCGAGCGACCAACACGGGGAGAGTAACTCCCACTATTGCACCGAAGCCGAACACTATTGCCCGCAGACCCTGCACCGTCAGCATGAACCCGACAATGTCTTCAGACGAAGAGTCCAAGGTTATGGCAACGAAGCTTCCGAACAGGATCACACCAAGGGCGATGGCAATGTTACGGAGCGATGTGCCGGACAGCGAGAAGGACCCCCGGTCGGAAACTCTCTCGAAGCGCCATACACCGATTCCCACTGCGGCGACTATCACGCCGAGTGCGAGAGCTGCTGCGTAGAGCCAGTTGCTGCCGACGGTGTCCGTTGAAGCCCCAACCACGAAACCGAATCCATGACGGAGTCCCCATACGCCGTAGAGTGCACCGGCGATTCCGGCGGCGGCCACGATCAGCCCGGTCGCGTTGAACCGCTCCCGTCGCGTGTGGGAAAGCTCGAGCATGCCAAAGAAGACGGCGGCGAAACCGATGACCATGAGGAATCCAAAGAGCGTGTCGCGCCCATCGAAGATGTGGTCGTTGCGCGTCCATTTAGCACCGAAGATCTTCACCCAGAAGTCGTAGCCCGAGCCCTCATCCAGGCCTTCCACGATCACCTTCGCAGTGAACAGCTTGGCAAAACCGAGCTTGGCGCCGATGAGTATGAAGAACGTGGAGAGCGTCACGATGAAGCTCAGCAAACCGGTCTTTTCGACAACGGTCCCGTTGAACCATCCGACGCCGAGGGCGAATGCAAGCGTCAGGGGTATGGCGACCCAGAGTGAGAGCCCGGCGCCGCCGAATTCGCCGGGTGGGATGACCAGCAAGATGACGAGCATCCCGGTTGCCCCGGTCATGGCGCCCGCCGAGAGGTCGAACTCGCCGCCGATCATCAGCAGGGACACGGCCACGGCCATGATCCCGAGCGTTGCCGCGACGTCGAGATAGTTGGCGGCGCCGGCGGCTTGTCCAAAGACGTCACTGACCAGCCAGAAGTACACCCAGATCACGGCGGCACCGAGGAGGGCGCCGATCTCGGGTCTGGTGAGCAGCCGGAGTAATGGTCCGCGGTAGGCGAGACGCTCGTCGCCGTAAGCCGCTTCCTCCAAAGCAGCGTTTTCCAGGGGCGGGGATTCGGTGGCGCTCATTTCAGCGCCGGTCTCTCGGGACCCTAGTGATGCGATCGTCCATGACCCTCCTCATTGGTCATCGCGTGAGCCTGCGGGCGTGGACTTTATCTGATCTCACCTCATCGAGTACAGGGGCCGAGACTGAGTCGTCTCGACCCCCGCAATCTTCTATGTCGATGGTTCTCGACTCAGCGGGTACCCGCATCGACGAGTGCCTTGACCTCTCCCACGTTGGCCGTGGTCACAAAGCCGGGACCGGTGAGAATGGGCAATCCACCACCGGCGGTGTTCAGGTTGGTGACCTCGAGGAACAGCAGGACGATCGGCAGGTAACCCTGTAGGTACTGCTGCTGATCAACCGTGAAGGCGATGTCGCCGCTCTCGATCAGGTTGATGATGTCGGTGGAGATGTCGAACCCGCCGATAGAGCAGGTCCGTCCGGCGGTGACACAGGCCTCAACCGCTCTGACTGCCACGTTCGGCCCGGTGCCGAGGATGCCGTCGATCGACTCGTCTGCCAAGAGGAGCGATGAGATCGTGGCCTCCTGGCCGGTCGGGTCGACGTCTTCGCCGATGAACTCGGACACAACCTCGCCGTTGAAGGTCTCTTCGAGACCCTGGCAACGCTCTTCGAGGCCGATGTTGCCCTGCTCCTGCCGTGCGCAGAGGACCTTGGTCGCACCGAGAGAGTTGAAGAACTCACCGGCACCGTTCCCTGCCACAACCTCGGTCTGGCCGACGTGAGTGGTTGCTCCAAGACCTTTGTACTGGAGCACGCCAGAGTTGATCGTGTAGAGCGGAATACCCGCATCGGCAGCCGCCTGGGCAGCAGGGCCAACAGCTTCGGGGCTGGCAAGTGATACGGCCAGGCCGTCGGTACCTGCGGCAATCGCCGCTTCGATGTCCTGGACCTGCTTCTCAGGGTCGTTGAAGGACGGGCTCCACACCAGAGTGACACCCATGGCCGCTGCGGCGTCCTCGGCGCCCCTCTTGACCACAGACCAGAACACGCCGTCGTCGGCGTGGGTGACCATGTGGAAGGTGAGGTCTGCTCCTTGCGACAGGTCTACGTCCTCCGTCGTGGCTGTTCCATCGTCTGCGGCCGTCGTGTCTGTGCCGTCATCGCTCGTGCATGCGGCAAGGATCATCATGAGCGCGATTCCCAATGCAATCCAACGTGCTCGTTTCATACCAATTGTCTCTCCATGTTCGGGGCGCCCTGTAGCGCCGTAGCCAGGACATCGGGATGGTTTCTCCAGGGCGACAAACGGGCCCCGGTTCTACTGCCTCCGGCCCAGGCTGTTTCTCATAATCGTTTTCTTGGGGCGAACCGTTCGATTCCAGACCAGCGGTTGTTCTACCGCGCGTCGCTCATCCTTTGGAAGCCTCCAATCCGGCGACCTTAGCTCCGGTTTCTGAGACCAGTCAACCGGCTATCGCCTCCCTCAACGTGTCGACACTTCGATTCACCAGGTTCTACCGTCGGATCGTTGGAACGTTCCAAAAGGGGTGGCTAAGGTCGCCGCGGCGTCACCGACCCGGAGCACCAGTTCATGGCTCACTTTCCCGTCTGGTTCGAACGTGAAGTCATACCCGAGTTGGCCGACACCATCGATCGGCAGATCGACCGTCTTGGCCCCGGAACAGACCTCGACCCCTATTCAGGATCGGAAGAGACGCTAGGTGTCGTCGCCTCCAGTCTCGTATATGACAATGAAGTCATGGACCGAATGCCCCGGGTCGAGGTGATAGCCCGGACCGGAATTGGGGTCGATCTGGTCGATATCGATGCGGCCACCAAACGTGGTGTCGTCGTGTGCAACACCCCCGATGCGCCGACGGTGTCCACTGCGGAGCACGCGATGGCATTGATGCTTTCGGTGTCCAAAAACATCCTCGAGTCGGCGCGACGACTCCGCTCCGGCGAATCTGACCTCTACGCGCGTCACCAGGCCATCGAGCTCGACGGCAAGACCCTCGGCCTGGTCGGCTTCGGCCGGATTGCCCGCCGGGTCGCCATCCTGTCGGCCGCCCTGGGGATGGCGGTTGTTGCGTACGATCCCTACCTGTCGAGCAAGAGCTTCTTCATCGAAAGAGTCGACAGCTTGCACTCGCTCTTGGGTCGATCCGACATCGTGTCCGTCCATGTTCCGCTCACCGAGGAAAGTCGCGGCATGTTCGGCTCCGAAGCGTTTGCCGCGATGAAGCCGGGATCGATCTTCATCAACACCGCTCGCGGTGGTCTTGTCGATCAGCAGGCTCTCATCGAGGGAATCGATCGGGGTCACGTTCGATCAGCGGGCTTGGATGTCACCGATCCAGAGCCGCTTCCGTCGGGGCATCCGCTGCTGAATCGCCCCGATGTTGTCGTGACGCCCCATGTCGGGTCGGGGACGTACGAAGGCAAGCGCAGAATCTTCATGACCGCCGTTGCCGAGGTGGTGGCTGTGCTGCGGGGAGAGCGCCCCGACCACATGGTGAACCCCGAAGTGTGGGACCGGCGCCACAGCGGACACCCGGGCTCGGCATGACTCGTGAAATCAGGATCGGGCTGATCGGGTTCGGCTGGATGGGCCAGGCGCATTCGAGGTCCTATCGCAACATCCCCGTCTACTTTCCGGAGGCTGACATTCGGCCCCGGCTGGTTGTGGTGGCCGACACCTTGCCGGGACGAGTGGACCTGGCATTGACGAATTTCGGATACGAGAGGGGCACGGGCGTCTGGCGGGAGGTGATCGAAAGCGACGATGTCGATGTCATTGATATCACCGCTCCGAATGCCATGCATGAAGAACTCGTCGAGGCGGCGGCTGCTGCCGGCAAGGACATCTTCTGCGAGAAGCCGGTCGGTATCGGGCCCGATGCGACGGCAGCCATCGAGAAGGCTGCCCGCCTATCCGATGCGATCACCGGCTGCGGATTCAACTACCGATGGGCTCCCATGGTCCAATACACCAAAAAGCTCATCGAGGACGGCAGGTTTGGAGAGCTGACCCACTACAGAGGACGGTTCTTCTCCATGTATGGGAGAGAGCGGCTTGGCCTGCTGAGCTGGCGGTTTCTCCAAGACAAGGCCGGCTACGGCGCTCTGACCGACCTCATGTCTCACGTAATCGACATGGCCCTTCACCTGAGCGGTCCGATAGCTCGCGTGGTGGCGACGAAGAACATCTTCGTCAAAGAGCGGCCGCTTCCGACTCCGGGCGAGGGAGCGCATTACGCGCTCGGCAGTTCAGGCGATCCGACCGGAGCAGTCACCAACGAGGACTATGTAGGGGCTCTGATTGAATTCGCCAACGGCGTGCGCGGGACGCTCGAAGCCGACCGGTCGATATTTGGCCCACAGAGTTCGATGGCTTTCGAAGTCAATGGCTCTCACGGCGCTGCCGGCTGGGACCACGAGAGGCTGAACGAGTTACAGCTCTATCTGCCCGAAGAACAGCCGACCGACGGGTTCATCGATGTTCTGGCCGGAGACGCCTTCCCACATCAGGGGAATATCGTTCCGGGCGGAGGAAACTCCATAGGGTACGAAGACATGAAACTCATCGAATCTCTCGAATATCTCAGGGCCGTGATGGAGCGGCGGCCCTTCTATCCGGGATTCGGCGATGCACTGGCGGTTGCCTCGGTCATGGATGCCATGGTCCGGTCGTGGTCCTCAGAGTCATGGGAGGACGTCGTGAGCCTGAGACGGGACTGAGAGGAAGTATGAGGGTCAATAAGACCAAGTCGATCCTGAAGTCCGGTGGCACGGTCCATGGCTGCTTCATCACGTACCCGGAGCCATCGCTTGCAGAGTTTGTGGCGATGCAGGGCTGGGATTTCCTGGTCTTCGACGGTGAGCATGGCACCCTCCAGCCGCGAGATATCGAGAATCTCACCCGAGCGGCGGAGTTGCGAGATGTCACTCCGATCGCACGTGTGACCGCCAATCAGCCGCATCTGATACTTCGCTACCTCGACACAGGCGTACAGGGTTTGCACGTTCCCTGGGTGAACACGCCAGAGGGGGTCGAGGCAGCGGTTCGGGCGATGAAATACGGTCCCCGAGGCAACAGAGGGCTCGCCGGAGTCAGGGCGGCGGACTGGGCCCTCAGCGGCTCGATCGGCGAATATACCGTCGACGCCAATCGGGAGACACTCGTCGTGATTCACATCGAGACCGCCCAAGCGGCGGAAGCCGTTGACGAGTACCTCGAGATCGACGGTGTCGATGTCCTGTTCATCGGCCCCACCGATCTGTCGCACTCGCTCGGGCATCCGGGGCAGATCGATCATCCCGATGTGGTCACTTCGATGGATCGAATTGCCGCCGCGGTAGCCCCGTCCGATGTGGCTCTTGGCATCTATGCCGGCACCGAAGAGCGGGCTATTCAGTGGAGCGAAAAGGGGGCCCGCTATCTGTGCACTGGTAGCGACGGATTCCTCAAGCAGGGGATGGTGGCCTATCTCGACCATGTGAGAGGCGTGTGATGCCCCTTCTCAAGGGGAAGGTCGCCTTGGTTACCGGCAGCACGCGGGGTTTGGGGGAGGCGATCGTTCGCAGGTTCGTCGATGAAGGTGCCGGTGGCATCGTGGTCACCGGTCGCAACGAGGATCGAGGGGTTGCGGTGACCGGTGACCTGGTGTCGGCAGGATGCGACGCGATTTTTGTGCCCGCAGATCTGGCTGATCACGACGACGTGATGAGCCTCGCCGATCGCACCGACGAGCACTTTGGCAAACTCGACGTGCTCGTCAATGCCGCGGCACTGACCTGGCGGGGCTCCATCGTGGACACCGACCTAGGGCTTTGGAACGCGATCATGGACGTCAATCTGCGAGCCCCGTTCTTCCTGACCCAGCGTGCCATCGACATCATGAGACGGGAGCACATCCAGGGTTCGATCGTCAACATCGGTTCCGTCGCCTCGCATGGATCGACGCCAAGGTTGGCGCCCTATGCGATTTCGAAGGGTGCCCTGATCCCGTTCACGAGAAACGTGGCCCATGCAATGACCCGAGACCGGATAAGAGTCAACACCTTGAACATCGGTTGGATGAA
>JAPUJM010000222.1 GCA_027296205.1 Actinomycetota bacterium | reverse complement strand
TTGCATAGTCGATGCGTCAATTGGCATCTGTCCAACTGCCTGTGCACAGTCCAGGAGGAACAGCACACCAGATTCGTGGGCGATTCGGCCCACAGAAGAATAAGGAAATGCTGGGGTGGAGAGACCGTGGCTGTTGAGGATTTCGGCCGCTGGTGGGGGACGCGGTCAAACGGAGGTCAAACCTCGAATGAACCCTGGCCGTCGAGCCATGATTACTGCTCGCGAGGGCAACGCGCCAGGCCGAAGCACCGGATTCGATTGTTCAGCACCGGCGCTGCCGATTTCCGGAGGCAAAGGGACGTGGACTGGCCACTTCGAATCGGTAACAACACCGGCCCTGTCGATACGTTCCTGCTGGTGCCCAGACCTTGACAGACAACAGCGCGCTTCAGGCCCCTCTTTTGGCCAGACGAGCTGCAGCGAGCGACCGGCGCAGACTGATCGCCGCCCATAGTCCAAAGGTCGACAAGACCAGTCCGACTGCGACGCTCGCAGCGAAACCGGCACGAACGGCTTCGGCAGCTCCGACGGGAGGGGCGTCAGACGATGCGATCAACTCCCGGACCACCTCCACGTCGCCAAGTTGGCTGGTGACGACGAACAACAGAACCGCCCCACCTATCGCTGCGCCAAATGTGAATCCCTGATTTCTGGCAAAGAGGTGAGCTGCCCCGACTCGCCCCATGTTGGCGTCAGCTGTGACTGTGCGGAGCAGCGTGAGTGCTGCATTGGTGCTCATCCCGACCCCAAAACCTGCGGCGAAAAACACGAGAAAGACCATGAGCAGTGAGGTATCCATCGTCACCAAGGACCAGGCAAGAACCAGAGCTGGAATGTTGATGATGAAGCCGACAACTATTATCCCAGATTCCGAATACCTATCGGCCATCCTGCTTGCCAAATTTGCCCCCAACGTCCAACCGACGGTCAATGGGAGCACCGACCAGGCGGTCAGGGCCGCCGATCCGTCTTTGCCCGCCCTCACATAGAGCGGGATGTATGAGCTCATCGCGAAAGTGCCGGTCAAGATCAACGCTGTCGAGAGGCCTAGCCCACGGTACGGCTGAGGAACTATGTGTTCGAGCTTCACAACCGGCGATGACACCCGACGGGCATGCCGCACATAGGCGGCGAGGGCCAGCCCGGCGCCCGCTAGCCAGAACAAGGATTGGACGCTCAGCGAGTCAACAGCGAAGAGTGTTGCGATGGTCATCACGCCAATCAACGTCGACCCTTTGACGTCGAGACGTCCACCGGATTCTCCGTAAGGGCCGGGAAGCGCCTTCCACCCGGCCAACAAGGCGACAACACCCATCGGAAGGTTCATGTAGAGGATCCACTGCCACGAAAGGAAGGTGAGGATCAAGGCTGCCACTGCCGGTCCGGCAACACCCATTACGCCCCAAACCGTTGCGTTTGCCGCGAAGGCCCGGCTGACGAGGGCTTTTGGGTATACCAGCGATATTGCCGCGGTTCCGGTGGACAGGATGAGTCCGGCACCGGCGCCCTGCACTACCCGAAGACCTATCAACAACTCCATCGAGGGAGCGAACGCCGCAGCGAAACCCGCGGTGGCAAATACGGTCACCGCCAAGCGGAACATCCGTGACACCCCAACGCCGTCGATGAACGGCCCCGCCACGACTGTTGCAAGACTCGAAGTGACCAGAAATGCCGTGATCACCCACGGGAGAAGCGACACGTCGCCAAGGTCGGCAGCAATATCAGGGAGAGCGGCAGCAAGGCCCAGCGCTTGAAATGAGGCGAGAGCAGAAGTGGCGAAGATCGCGATTGATGCGGGCAGCAAGTCACGCGAAAGGACCCTGGTGGGAGTGTTGGTCACCCAAGGAGGGTAGACACCGAGAATTCTCGTTTAGCGAGGCCCGGCTCGCATTGGCAGCAGCGCCGAGACCTACCGGAAAGGTCGGCGTTAGCCTCGACACGATGGGCCGGTCGATCCTCGGAGCAAGCGTGAAGCGTGTTGAAGACTCGCGGCTGATCACCGGTGCCGGCAGATACCTGCAAGACATACAGGTCGACGAAGCGTTGTGGATGGTGCCCGTCCGGTCAACGATCCCCCATGGCGAGGTAAGAGGTATCGACATCGAGGCCGCCCAAGCTGCGCCTGGTGTGGTGAAGGTCTACCTGGCCGGCGATTTAGACATGGCACCCATGCCAATCGGAGCCCCCGGACTGAAAGAACCAACTCGCCGGCCTGCGATCGCATCTGACCGTGTGCGGTTCGCGGGCGACATCGTGGCCGTGGTGGTTGCTGAGAGCGAGCAGGCTGCTGTCGACGCTGCGGAGCTTGTATGGGCTGAGATCGAACCTCTCCGGGCTGTGTCGACACCCGAGGCCGGCGCCGACCCGGACGCCCCGCTCCTGTTTCCCGAGCTCGGCACCAACGTGATCTACGACCGGGGCGACGCCGACGACAGCGTCCTCGCCGAAGCCGAAGTCGTCATCGAGACCAGCGTCGTCAACCAGCGCGTCGCCGCTATCCCGCTCGAGACCAGTGGAGCGCTGGCGTCGCCCCGTGAAGATGGTGGGCTGGACTTTTGGTTGGGGAGCCAGTCGGCCCACGCCCACAAACGTGGCATCTCGACAGTTCTTCGCCTCGACCCGTCTTTGATCCATGTGAAAGTGCCCGATGTCGGCGGAGGTTTCGGAGCAAAGATCGCCCTCTATCCGGAACAGGCTCTCAGCGGAGCCATTGCCCTCGACCTGGGCCGACCCGTGCGGTGGAATGAGACCCGGACCGAGAACATGGTGGCGATGTGCCACGGGAGGGCGCAGACAACCGAGGTTCGTCTGGGAGCGACGCGAGAAGGGTTGATTGTGGGGATCTCGCTCCGAGTCACTCAGGACGCAGGTGCATATCCCCAGTTCGGCGCCTATCTGCCCGTCTTCAGTCGACGGATGGCGGTCGGGCCCTACTTGATTCCCAAGGTCGAATTCCTCTGGCGCTCGGTTTTGACGAACACCACACCGGTACACGCCTACCGCGGAGCGGGCCGGCCGGAGGCGACCATGGCACTGGAGCGAGCCATCGATCAGCTCGCACTAGAACTCGATCTCGACCCCGCAGAGGTGCGGCGTCGCAACTTCATCACCGCTGACGCTTTCCCTCATGTGACCGTGCTCGGCGAACGCTACGACTCCGGCGACTATGAGACTGCACTCGACCTCGCCCTACGGGCAGGCGGGTATCGGGAGGCCAGGGAGGACCAAGACCGGCGACGCCGGACCAACGATCGCGTTCAGCTCGGAATCGGCATCGGATCGTATGTGGAGATCACAGCCGGTGCCGGCCGGGAGGACTGGGGTGCGGTCGAGATCAACCTCGATGGCACGGCAACCCTCTACTCGGCGGGGGTGTCGCACGGTCACAGTCACGAGACCACGTTCGCCCAGATCGTATCTGCTGTTCTGAAGCTCCCGATCGACAAGATCAGGTTCGTGCAGGGCGACACGGACACGATCGCTCACAGCGGTGGGACGATGGCATCGCGGTCACTGCAAATCGCCGGCTCCGCCATCCTCGGTGCCGGGGAGAAGGCTCTCCACAAGGCGCGTGCGGTGTTCGCTTATCACGCTGAGGCCGGAATCGATGATGTTGTCCAGCTCGATGATGGGCGGATTGGTGTTGTCGGGGTTCCCACATCGGCCATGACGCTCGCCCAGATCGCCGCTGTCGCTTCCGACCCTTCAAACCTCGCTGATGACATGGAGCCTGGCTTGAGGGGAGAAGAGATGTGGGATCAGAAGGAGGCCACATTCCCCTTCGGGACACACCTGTCGGTTGTGGAAGTGGACACCGAGACCGGCGCCGTGAGTGTTCTCAGACATATTGCCTGTGACGACGCTGGAGCAATCCTCAACCGCATGGTCGTCGACGGCCAAGTGCACGGCGGTGTCGCTCAAGGAATAGGGCAGGCGCTATTCGAGCAATTCCAATACGACGACGCCTACCCGATCACCGGAAACCTCACCAGCTATCTCATCCCCACCGCGTCGTCGCTGCCATCATTCGAGGTGGACCACACCCAGACCGTGACCCCCGAGAACCCCCTCGGCGCCAAAGGCATCGGCGAGGCCGGGACCATCGGATCCACTCCCGCCATCGTCAACGCCGTCATCGACGCCCTGACCCCGTTCGGTATCGGCCATCTCGACATGCCTCTGACCCCTGCCAAGATCTGGGCGGCCATCGAGTCTGCGCGCTGATGCTGCTTTCGGCATGCTGAATCGTTCATCCCCGATGTCTTCGTCCGAAAGCCCGCCTGAACGGGGTTCCCTTCACATTTCGTTCATGAGCGGTGTCCATGGCTGACCTCGCGAGGCGTCACGAAGGTGTCACGGACGAGAGATCGACGGGTGCTGGGGGGCTTCGAGGTCATCGAACCGAGGCAACCCCATCGACAAAGGTCATTGCTCTTCAGGTCGGGTTCGATGGGGTCTGGCTGTCAGGTCGCATTCCACGGAGTATCGGCTCGACTCCCTTCGCTAGCCTGGCCGCCCGTCGGCAACAAGTAGTGAGGTAACCGCAGACGATGAGGCTGCTCGATTCTCCCGTGGCACAAAGCCTGCTCAACGAGATGAAGTTCCGCTGCATCGGACCAACCCGCGGTGGCCGATGCGTAGCAGTGGCAGGAGACCCGGAAAACCCGGCGGTCTTTTACTTCGGGGCAGTGGCCGGAGGGGTATGGAAGACGGAGGACGCCGGCACGACGTGGCGCAACATCAGCGATGGCTTCTTCAAGACCAGCTCTGTGGGGGCCCTGGCTGTATCCGAATCCGATCCCAATGTGATTTATGCGGGGATGGGTGAGAGCTGCATTCGTCTCGATGTCTCCCACGGCGACGGTGTCTACCGATCCGGTGACGGCGGCCAGACCTGGACCCACTGCGGACTGGAGGACACCCGGCATATCGGCGAGATACGTGTCTACCCCAAGGATCCGGATCACGTGTATGTCGCTGCCCTCGGTCATGCCTTCGGTCCCAACGAGGAGCGCGGTCTGTACCGCTCCAGGGACGGGGGCAAGAACTGGAAGAAGATCCTCTTCAGGAGCGATATCGCCGGGGCGGTCGACGTGGTGTTCGACCCCCGGCATCCCGAGGTCATCTACGCCACGATCTGGGAGACCTACCGCAACTTCTGGGAGTTGAGCAGCGGCGGGCCCGACAGCGGGATTTGGAAGTCCACCGACGGTGGCGACACCTGGGAAGAGATCACCCGCAATCCCGGCCTGCCCCAGTCGGCGATCATCGGGAAGGTCGGAATCGCCGCCTCACCCGTGAAGGCAGGCCGGGTGTGGGCGCTGATCGAGGCCTCGGAGGCCCCCGGGCTGTACCGATCCGAAGACTTCGGCGAGACATGGCAGTTGGTCAACCAGGAGACCGACCTCCGGTACCGCCCCTGGTACTACATGCACGTCTTCGCCGACACCCAGGACGCAGACACCGTCTACGTGAACAACCTCAACATGTGGAAGTCGACCGATGGCGGAGACAACTTCCAACGGATCAGCACTCCCCATGGCGACAATCACGCTCTATGGATAGACCCCAACGACAACCGGCGGATGATCCAGGGCAACGACGGCGGCGCCAATGTCTCCTTCAACGGCGGCGAATCCTGGAGCACCATCTACAACCAGCCGACCGCACAGTTCTACACGGTGACCACCGACAACCGCGAGCCGTACTACCACGTGTATGGCACCCAGCAGGACAACTCGAGTGTCGCCGTGCCGAGCGGGGCCAACGACGGTGCCATCACCTGGGCGGACTGCTACCCCGCCGGTTCCGGAGAGAGCGGCTTCATGGCCGTCCATCCCGAAGATCCCAACATCGTCTTCGTTGGGGCGGTCGGTAGCTCACCGGGTGGCGGCGGGTCGTTGCAACGCTACGACCACCGCAGCGGCCAGATCCAACTGGTCAACGTCTGGCCTGAATTGCACGGCGGAATCGGTCCCGGCGAACTGGAGTACCGCTTCCCCTGGACCTATCCGATTCTGTTCTCTCCCCACGATCCAGGCGTGCTCTACACCGCCGGCAACGTGGTCTTCAGAAGCGAGGACGAGGGTCACACATGGGAGCCGATCAGCCCCGATCTCAGCAGAAACGACGCCACCAAGCTCGCCCCGTCCGGGGGTCCGATCACGAAGGACACCAGCGGCGCCGAGCACTACTGCACAGTCTCCACACTGCGCGAATGCCCAATCGAGCAGGGTGTTCTCTGGGCCGGTACCGACGACGGCCTGGTCCATGTGTCTCGTGACGGCGGAGCCGACTGGACCAACGTCACACCACCCGATCTCCCGGATTGGACGTTCGTCAGAACCGTCGAGCCGTCGCCCCATCAGGCGGGCACCGTCTATCTGGCCGCCACCCGATACAAGCTCGATGACAACACCACCTACCTGTATCGCACGACCGACTACGGGGAGACGTGGGAGGGCATCATCGGGGAGGACGAAAACGCGATACCTCCCGATGACTTCGTGAGGGTCATCCGGACCGACCCCGCCCGGCAGGGTCTCCTCTACGTCGGCACCGAGACGGGGCTCTACGTCTCGACCGACGACGGAGCCACCTGGGATCGCTGGGAGTCGAACCTCCCGGTGACGCCGATCTACGACCTGACGGTGAAGGGCACCGACCTGGTGATCGCCACCCACGGCCGATCCTTCTGGATCATGGACGACCTCACCCCTCTCCATCAGCTCATGGCCAGCCCACCCACCGACGAGCAACGGCTACTCAAACCACGGAGCGCATGGCGACTGCTGCCGGACCTGTTCGATTCCTGGATCACCACCGAGGGCAAGGACTACTGGCTCTCACTGGGGAAGCAGGCGACCTTCCACGCCCGGAAGGACGAGACCGGCCAAGTGGTGCGCTCCTTTCTGGATGCCGGCGAGGCGGCACGCATCGGAGTGATGATCACCTACCTCCTCGGCGACGACATGGACTCGGATGATCCGCCATCGGTCGCCCTGGAGCTCCTGGACAGCGACGGCGACCTGGTCAGGCGGTTCGAGCCCAAGCCGGCCGGTCACGACGACATGACCGACGACGAGAAGGCCTTCCACTCGGGACCCTGGATCACCACCAAGCCGGGAGTCAACCGCTTCCTCTGGGATCTCCGCTACGAAGGTTCGACCAAGGTCCTCGGAAACAAACTGGCGGGCGAGACGAGCAAGGGCCCCTTGGTGGCTCCTGGCACCTATGAGGCCCGGCTGACCGTGACCGATTCGGCGGGGAAAGGCCAGACCCAGACCCATCAGTTCGAGGTTCGCAACGACCCTCGCGCCGACGTATCGCAGGAGGATCTCGAGAAGCAACTGGATGCTCTCCGGAAGATCTACGACCACGTCTCGAGCGCACACGAGGCCGTCACGACCATCAGGTCGATCAAGAGCCAGCTCGACCACTGGACGGAGAGGGCAGACCTGGATGAGGGTTCCCTCTCCGCGGCCGAGTCCCTGAAGGGGAGGCTCCACGAGATCGAAGACAGCTTGATGGTGCCCGGCGAGCACAAGGACATCTTTGGCAACAGCGAGCCTTCGCGGCTCAGTGAGAAGCTTGCCTCTGTGATCAGCGTTATCGCCTCTGCCGATGCGAAGCCAACCGAGAGCTCGCTGCAGGTGGCGGCTAAATACTCGGCGGAGATCGACGAGCAACTCGACCTGCTAGGCAGCGTTCTGGACACCGATGTCGCGGAGTTCAACGCTCTCATGAGCGGCGCGGACCTTCCAGCCATTCAGGTCTGAAATTGTCCCGGCGATCCTGGCTCGATCGAAACGTGACTTGACGGGTGGAGACATGGGTCGTCGTCGTCACGCTGCTCGCAGTGGCCGTCTCGTTCATGATCTCGGCGTCTGCCGGATTGGGAGGTTCGCTGATCCTGGTCCCGACGCTCGCGCTGGTGCTGGGCACCAAGGAAGGTGTTGCTCTGTCGGCCCTACTCCTCGCGGCGAACAACGTGGTCAAAGTGATCGCCTACCGGAAGACCCTCCCCTTCAGGAAGGCGCTGGTGGTGATCGTCCTCATCGCTCTCGGCGCCGCTCTGGGTGCTCGACTGCTGGTGGCGGCTCCGGAGAACGTGGTGACCGTCGCGGTGATCATCAGTTTCATCCTCGCCCTCATCGCTGAACGTCTCGACGTCAGGGGTCTGCGCCGGGCGGGAGGACCGGTATTGGCCTTCGCATCGGGAGCCACATCTGGCTTCTCGGGCACGTCGGGTCCACTCAAGGGAATGGCCATCCGGCAACTGGGCCTCGATCGTGCCCATTTCGTGGGGGCGGCATCGCTGGCATCTCTCGCAGGCGATCTTGCGAAGACCGCAGTGTTCACGGAAGCAGAGCTGCTGGGAAGCGAGAGCTTCCTGATCACCATGGCGGCCGTCCCCCTGATGATCGCCGCCACTTACACGGGACGCCGGATCAACCGCTCGATCGGAGAAAGCGGCTACACCATCCTCTTCTGGACCGTGATGGCCGGATACACCCTTCGTCTGCTTCTGAGCCTCTGACCTGACCCCTCTCGGCAT
>JAPUJM010000221.1 GCA_027296205.1 Actinomycetota bacterium | reverse complement strand
GCCATCGTCCAGCAGCGTCGCAACATGCTCCAGGCCTGGAACATCGTGTTGGTCATCAGCGCCTTCTCCCTAACCATCCTGGGTACGTTCTTGACCCGGTCAGGCACCATCAACTCGGTCCACTCGTTCACACAGTCGGCGATCGGCCCGGCACTGCTTGGATTTCTCGTTCTTGTCCTGGTCGGCTCATTCACTCTCTTCTCGACACGGGCACACTTGGTCGCCTCATCACCCCGCATCGAGTCTTTCGTCTCCCGCGAGGGAACGTTCTTGCTCAACAACCTGCTGCTCTCGGTTTACGCATTTGTGGTGCTGATCGGGACCACTTACCCCCTGATCCTGGAGGCTTTCACAGGAACCCAGATAGGGGTGGGAGAGCCCTTCTTCAACCGGCTCGCCGTGCCTCTGTCGTTCCTGCTGCTGCTGGTCATGGGATTTGGACCCGTCACTCCTTGGGGCTCGGCCGACATTGGCCTCATATGGCGACGAATCAGGGCGCCTCTGGTTCTGGGGCTCTCCGCAGGCCTGGCAACTGCCTTCGCCGTGACTCGGGTCGGGTGGGTCGTGCTTGCCGTCTCTCTCGGAACGTTCGTCACCGCAGCGATCGTCGGTCTTCTGTTCGAGCAGACCAGGCGACGCATGTCCAAGCTCGAGGTGAGTCGATGGGAGGCGACCAAAACCGTGATCGGTGGAGACGCACCCTTCTGGGCCGGTCAGTTGAGCCACGTTGGGGTGGTCCTGGTCGCCATCGGGATAGCGTTCGCCTCCAATCTCGGGGCCCATGCCGAGGTCGAGATGACACCCGGTGAGTCGGTTGAGTTTGCCGGATTCACCATCACCTATGAATCACCGTTCGAGGAGCAGCATCCGAACAAGACGACCCGAGGCGCTCGACTCGGCATAACCAAGGGTGACCGGTTGGTAGCAACGATGACACCGGCAGCGAACTTCTTCGGAGCCAACAGTGGGGTCAGCACACCCGACGTTCTCAATCGGCCCGGTGGCGATCTGTATGTCACCCTGCTTGACCTCGATCCGGAGAGCGCAAAATTGGCCTTCGACACGTCACCCCTCATCGGTCTGCTCTGGATAGGCGGATTGACCGCCGCTGTGGGTGGTTTCGCGTCGATCGCGGTACGCCGACGGGAACGGAAGGCGGGTCAGGAGCGTCAAAAAGCGGATGTCTGAGCGGACTCGCAATCTTCTCTCAATCACGGCAATCGTCCTCATGACCGTGATCCTCGTCGTTGTCGTCGCATCAAGTCCGTCGGAGACAGACCGAGTGGAGCAGATCGGCACACAGATCAAATGCCCGGTCTGTCAGGCCGAGTCGATAGCCAACTCGCCTTCGCAGATGGCGAGAGACATGATGGCGCTCGTCGCGGAACGGGTAGCCGAGGGGGCCAACGACGAGGAGATCATCGATGAGCTCCTCTCGGCGTACAGCGGGGCCGTGCTCCTCGACCCGCCGACGAGCGGAGCCACTCTCGTGCTGTGGATAGCGCCCTTGGTGGCTGTGGCCGTGGGAGTGTCGATGATTGTGTGGTGGCGTCGTCACCCGGGGACCGATGTGCCCGCCGATGCTGCTCCCCGGAGTCGGAGTCGAAGCCGGACACTGATCGGCGGACTCGTTCTGGCGGGAGCCGCCGCAGTTGTCGTGATTGTCGCCGGCTTCTTTCTCCAGGACCGTGAAGGACCGTCCGCAGGAGTTGCCAACCTGGAAGGTCGAGATCTCTCGGAGGTGTCGAACGAGACAATGGAGGCGGTCGTTGCGGCCAATCTCGGCAATCCTCAGATAAACGGGATGCGCCTGGCTCTAGCCGAGCGCTATTACGAGGCCGGCGACTACAGCTCCGCCTTCCCCCACTACTTTGCCGTTGCCGAAGCTACCGGCGCATCCGATGCAGAGTTGGTGACTGCGCTCGTCCGACTCGGATGGATGGCCTGGGACGGGAATGGTGAGGTCGAAACCGCTATCGGGCTGCTGGATCAGGCACTCATCATCGACTCTGCATCCACTACGGCCATGTTCCTCAAAGGACAGGTCCTTTGGTGTGGTGCCGGGGACACCGAGGCAGCCGCCGGCTTGTTCTCTGACGTACTCGCAGATCCCCGGTTGTCCGATGATTCGAAGGCATTGGTCGGATCAAGGCTCGAGGCTGTGACCAGCGGAGAGTCCTGCGCGTGAGTGGCAAGTGGCTCCGCTGGGCGGGTCTGGGAATTGCCCTCGGAACCGTGGCACTCGCAGTGGTTCTCGCCTCCCGGTTCGGTGGCGATCCAACTCTGGTCGACTCACCGCTGATCGGTCAGCCTGCACCCGAATTCGAGCTGACAACCCTTGATGGCAGGGACAGGGTTGCCTTGGGGGATCTCAAGGGCGACATCGTTGTGGTCAACTTCTTCGCCTCCTGGTGTCTCCAGTGTCGGGCCGAGCATGACGATCTTGTCGCCACGTCGGACGCCTTCGGTCCAAACGGGGTCACCTTCGTCCAGATCGGATACCAGGAGAGCCCCTCCGAGTCACTCGATTACCTGACCCGGGCCGGTACCTCCCACTGGACCAAATACCTGGCTGATCCGGGAAGCCGAACGGCCATCGCTTACGGCGTCTTTGGCATCCCCGAGACTTTCTTCATCGACGACAACGGCGTCGTCGTGGGCAAGATCATCGGCGAATCCGACGCTTTCACGCTTGGGGCGACCATCGATGCGATCAATCGTGGTGAGAGACCAGGTCAGTCGGTCACCGGCGACACCCAGCAGGAACCCGACGGGTAGTGCCGTTCTGTGTCGGAAAACTCGGCTCAGAGCCGGGTTTTCCGACACAGAACGGTCAGGGGGCAATCACCTCGACCGACACTTCCTCGAAACTGACGTTGTCCAGCGCGGCTGAGCCGGTTCCGAGGAGAAAGACATCGAAGAACCCGAGCAGGTAGTTGTCGATGATCGGAAGGATTCGTCCGGTGGGTATCGGCCCCTTCAATCCGAGTCGACCGCCGATCGGTGAGAGCAGGGGCACTGCCACGAAGTCATTGTGCTCGGCACCGTCGACACCGATCCAGTAGGTGAGAGCCTCGCTGCGTCCGGCAATGCCGCGAAGGAGGTTGTCGTTCTCGTTGCCACGCCACTCGTCGGACCTCATGAAGAGGGCCGGACGAGTCGCGGTCAGTTTGATCACGCGATCCGAGAACGGCTCCACCCACGGATCCAACCCGAGAACAGCGTCGCAACGGGGGTCCTCCAGGCATACCTTGATAGCCGCTCCCCCACCGGTGGAGTGCCCGTAAACACCGATACTGGTGAGGTCGGCACCGGCCGCAACAGCTCCGAATGCACCCGCCTTGCCATCCTCCAGGGTATCGAGAACGGTGACGATGTCCGCAGCGAAGGTCGACACGAGATTGGCGGAAGCCTCCGCGTAGGCTTCTTCGCCAACCACCTCCTCGTCCGGTAGGGCCGCCGGATCATGCTCGATCACTTCGCCATTCGTCAGCCTCGTGGCAATGGCGCCGTAGGTGTGGTCGATGGCAATGACGATGTAGCCGTTGGAGACCAGGGTCTCGATCTGGTTGATGGCGATGGTTCGAAACCCGGTCCAGCCGTGGCTGTATATGACCACCGGAAATGTGCCATCCGCAATCGGTATCGAGGGGTAGCCGTTGGAAATGGTGTATTTCGTGTAGTCGAGGAACCACGAGGGCACCCCGAGCTGACGCGACATTGCGGGGGCCACGACATCCCAGTCCTCGCTCCAGGGCAGAGGTTCGATCCCCTCGCTCGGCTGAGCCGGATACCAGACTTGCGCCACGAATCTCCGCGGGCCGCCCGGCTTCTCCCCGTAGATCTCCTCTCGCTCCACGTCGACCAGTTCCACCGTCACGGTGCCAATCGTCTCCGGTCCGGAGGGCACCGGCAGCTCGGGCACAGGGAGAATCACGGCCAGCGCTGCCGCCAGACCCACGCCCGCCAGGCCAAACAATCCTCGAGCCAGCCGTCTCGACAAACGCAGGGCGCGATCGATGAACAGCAGGTCCCCGGCGACGAGACCCATGGCCACCAGGTAGAGCGGGACCATTTGCCAACGAAACCCGTCTATCTGAAACTGGAGAACGGTGGCGATCAGAAGGAGACCGCTGACGATCCCACGACGTGGTCGCACTCCAAAGACGGCGGGCCAGGCGACGGCAAACACCACCGCGAAGAGGAGGACGAGTTCGAACTGTCTCAAGTTCCAGCGAGGTTACGAGAGTGGAGTTATTAGAGGTGTAAGTCGGGGATCATGACCGCCCCTGAAGCCTCGACAGGCCAGAGCCCGGCCACTACCCGGAGAGGGCAATGAGGTCGTCGATGGCTGCGCGAAGCTCATCCTCGCCGCGAAGCCCAGCCCAGGCTTCGACAACGGTTTGGTCGCTGGCAATGAGAACCGTCACTGGTTGGTAGGGCACACCATAGAGCTCAAAGATTCTCTCTTGCTCGTCGAGTCCCCACTGGATTCTTCCGGAGAGGAACAGCTCGTTGGCCCGGGCCTGTGTCGCCTCGAAATCCGACTTCCAGGCCGGAGCCACGAAGTCGACCTCGTCTGCGTACTCAGCCGCCAGGGCATCGACGACGGGCAACTCCCGTCGACAGGTTGGTCACCATTCAGCCCAAAAGATCAGGTAGACGGGCTTGGTCCCCTCGGAAAGGGTGTATTGGCCGCCTTCACCCAACACGAGAGTGAAATCAGGCGCCACCGGCCGGCCCGAGTCTGTCGTCGATGGGGAATCCGACCCGGACGTTGTTGGTGAAACGCCGTCACCGGCAGTCGTGCCCGGCGAGTCGACTACGGACGATGAGGGAGCGACCGCATCCCCGGTTCCCTGGTTCTGCTGGTCAGACGCGGCTCCGCCACAGGCGGCTATCAACACGAGAAGGGCTACAAGACGACGCACGATCCAAAACGGTAGGCCAACCCACGTTTAATAGCGGTAAATGATGTCCCGGCCGGTGCGTCACCAAACTCGCCGTTCCCGGTAAGATCCGGTTCCCGTGCCCGACCCGACGCTGTATTTCGCCTACGCCTCGTTTCTCGACCCGGACCGCATCGGAGAGGTGGCTCCCGGAGCCAAGTTTCTCTTTACCGCGCACTATCCGGAGACCAAGCTCGGGTTCGTCCACTCCGGCCCCAACCGGGCAACTGCGACGCTCACCCGCGATCCGGCACACACGGTTTGGGGCGGTGTGTTCGAGATTCCCGACGATCAGGTCGACGCCCTGGTGAGCGCCGAGGCGCACGAAGGCAGGTCTCCCGGTTTTGACCACAAAGCTGTTGACCGTGAAGGGAACAAATACGACTGCCTCGCCTTTGTCGCCACCGGTTCCCCCGACGACGACCATCTACCCACTGCCGATTATCTCGACTCGATGATCAGAGGAGCCCGGCACTGGAGCCTCCCGGCGGGCTGGGTGATGGGTCTCGAGGATCTCGAGGAAGACACCCTCTCCTCGTGAAAAGCGCCCGGGGATCACACCCGGGCCCTGTTATTCCACTCGTTCTGCCCTACCGGGCTCCTCGACGGGGAAGAGGTTGTAGAGAGTCCAGGCGATGACGGCTCCGATCAGGGGCGCATAGATGTAAACCCAGAGTTGGGCAAAGTTTTCTCCGGACACGGCCGCCGGGCCAAATGAGCGGGCCGGGTTGACCGAGGCGCCCGAGAACGGGATCCCGGCCAGGTGAATACCCACAAGGGTCAGCGCGATGGCCGCGGGTGCATGGTTCGCACCGGACTTTGTCACCGCCATGATCGTCCAAACAAAGATTGCCGTGAGCAAGACCTCGACCACGATCGCCGTGTTGAGATCGGTGTAGGTGGTCGCGGTCAGGCCGACGTCTTCCCTACTATCTGTTATCGCCCAAATCACCAGGGAAGCGACACCGGCCCCGGCGAACTGGGCTATCCAGTATCCGATGGCATCGGAAAACGAAACACGCTTGTCGAGAAGCATCGCCAGCGTCACCGCCGGGTTGAAATGGGCCCCGGACACATGGCCCACGACCCAGATTCCCGCGAGCAGCGCAAGACCAAAGGCGAAGGCGATGGCGATGATGTTGGCGGCGAGCCATGTGCCGCTCACAAAGGCTCCTCCCACCGCCAGTATTCCCAACGATCCGACGACGACGAGAATGAACGTTCCCATTAGCTCGGCCAGATATTTGTTGATAACCAAGTTGGTCTCCTCCTCTACGGGTCCGCTTTGCTCGACTCGACGAATGGTCTCGGGGTCAGGTTATTGATGCTGCTCACCGATCGGCGGATTTGGAGACTGCTCCTGCCAACATTGTCGTGTGCTTGCTGCTCTCAACATCGGTGCTGTCGCCCTCGGCGTGGCCTCCGGCAGCCTCACCGCCTCAGTCTTCGCCCTCGTGGTTGGTGGAGGACTGACCGTCGCCGGCATCGAGACCGGCTCCGATATAGGACTGGTGATAGGAGTTCTGGTTGGTCTTGGT